>CAYNVR010000024.1:0-14042 GCA_964400715.1 uncultured Sulfurimonas sp. | reverse complement strand
TTACCATTAGATGTTTGGTATATTGGAGAAACAGCAAAAAGTCCAGTATAAAATAGCAAAGAGAGGATAAAAAGTTTTTTTGTTGTTTTCATCTTTAATCCTCTTCTTTTACCCTTGGTAGATTACATAAAAATGTACCACTTTTTACAACTTTACCATCTTTAAATTTTATGATGATGTTGTTGTATTTTACTTGTAATGTTTCATCTTCACCTGTTTGAGTGTTACCCTCATATTTCCAGATTACTACATTGTCAATCTTTTGTTGGCTTGTTGGTTCTATGAACATAAGTTTTTCAACTTCATCCATACTCATACCGTTTTGAATTCTAAAACTTTTTTTTACCGCATCTTTTAGAGATGGTTGTTTGTCTGCTCCACATCCTGTTAAAGATAGAGTTAAGACCACAAGTGTTGCACTTAAACTTTTTTTCCACATAAATCAACCTTTTTTCTAAATTATACCATAAATCTTTTATAAAGTGTTTTTGGGGAGAATTATGTTAAAACAAGCTCCAAATTGTGTATTTTTGACCTCTAATTTTCCGTTGCAATGCTCTTCAACTATGAGTTTGCTCATATAGAGTCCAAGACCTGTTCCATTTTTACTTTTTGTAGAGAAGTATGGGTCAAAAATGTTGTCAATAATATCTTCACAAATTCCTCCACCATTATCTTCAATACTTAATTTTGTTCCATCTATAATTACATTGATTTTTGGTTTTTTAACATTTTGTTCAGTCAAAACATCTTGTGCATTTTTAAAAATGTTTAGTACAACTTGTAGTATCTCATTTTCATAAATCAAAAACTCTGTTTTGTTTTTTGTTATCACATTTACATCTATGTTGTGTTTTTTAATCTCATATTCAAGAAGTGTTAAAGTTTTGTCTATAATCTTTACAAAGTCACTTTTTTGTACATCTTTTTTTGGTTTGAAAAAATCTCTAAAATCGTCTATGGTTTGACTTAGGTGTTGTACATATTTGTTTATTTTGTCAGATATCTCTTGGATTGTTTTTGTATCAAAGTTTTTCATCTCAACTCTTAGGTTTAAAAAGTTTACTGCCGTAGATATAGCATTTAGAGGTTGTCTCCATTGGTGGGCAATCATAGATATCATCTCACCCATTTGTATCTGCCTAGATTTTGTAAGCATTAGCTTCTCTTTTTCTCTGTTTTTTTTGACCTCTTGTTCAACGAGTTTTTGAAGATTTTTATTTGTGTACTCTAACTCTTGTGTCTTTTCTTTTAGGGCTTCTTTTTGTTTGTAGTAGTCTATCCATAAATCTACTTTTAGTATAAACTCTTCAAAAACAAAAGGTTTTTTCAAAAAATCACTAGCACCATTTTTAAGAGAGTTTCTTATGATTTCTGGTGTAGATGTACCAGATAAGATTATAATTGGCAAGTTTATGAAACATTGTTGCTTTCTTATGGTTTGGAGTATATCCATACCGTGAATATCTGGTAACTCCATATCTAAGATGAGTAAATCAAAATGTTTTTTTGCTAAAAGTTTTAGTCCATCTTCCCCATTATTTGATTTTGAAACTATGTAGTTTCTAGGTTCTAAAATAGTTGTTACTTGTTTACATATAAAGTCTGAATCATCAATTATAAGAATATCATCTTTATCTTTGATAGCAATAGTTTGTATGATTTTTATAATCTCTGAGATTGAGTATAGTAGATTTTTATCTTTTATAATATAGTCTAAAATCCCATACGAAAAGAGTTCTTCTCTTAGGTTATCATTTTTTGTAGATGTTAAAACTATAACTTTTGTTTTTGTGAGGCTTTGTATATTTGCTATGAGTTCTGAACCTTCACCATCTGGTAAGTGTAAGTCTAAAATTATGAGGTCAAAAAGATTTTTGGCTAACAACTCTTTTACATCTTTGAGTGTAAAAGCTTGTTTTACATCAAAGTTTAGAGATTTTAGCTCATTTTTTATAATATTATTTAAAGTTTTAGAGTCCTCTACGATAAGTATATTTTTCATAGTCTTACATCATATAAAGTATAAGCTCAATAGCATCCAAAAGTTCTTTGTTGTTTATGCCATTTTGCATAGCATAAGCCAAAGAAGCACCAGCTCCCACACCCTCTTTTGCTTCACCTTCGTCATATTTTTTCAGTACAGGTATCTCTGCATTTTCAAAAGAAAAAGTTGTATAGACAGCATTTGGTTTGTAGCTTAGTTTGTTTAAAATGTTGGCTATATTTGAGTTTTTGTCTTTTGCTACCCATTTTGTTGTAGCTAGTGTTATGTTTTCGTGTTTTAGCCTTTTTAGTATATCTTCTCTAAGTGCATCTGCTATGAGTAAACAACATGCCATCTGTGTTCCACCGGCTAAAACTATGTTAAATCTTCTTGAAGCTTCTACCAAAAAACCAGCACAAAAAATCAACATATTGTCACTAACTAACGATAGCTTTTCCCACTTTGACATACTTTCATCTATGTTTGAGAGAGCTTTTTTTATGGTATCTTTTTTTATGTCATTTGGTACATGTAGAAAACTAGATGAGAAATCATCTTCAACATCATACCCCAAAGCAAGTGCTGTGGTTGTGGCTGTTGTTGTTCCTGCTGGTGTACTCTCAGCTAGTATGAGGTAGTTTCCTTTTAGTTCATATTTTTTCCCAAACTCCATACCTTTTGCAAAAATCTCTTTTGCATCTATGTTTGCACTAGTTACAATAGAATCTGATGGTTCTATGTTAAAGTTATGAACTACACAGTTTTGTGGTTGTTTGCTAAGACCCAAGTCTAAAATCTCTATACTGCTAAAATGGTTTAAGTTATGAACAGCTCTTGTTATGATAGCTGGTGTTGGCACTCCCGATGGAGTTTCTGCAACATCACCTAGTGAAAAAACTTTTTCGTTTGTTATAAACTCTGCATCGAGAGTAGGGGTAAGGGGTATCATACCTGGGATACCAGCTTGTGTTATACCCTCTATCTCACAAGTTTTTGTAACACTCCCAGCTAGTAAAAAATCTGCTTTACCATCATATAGTTGTACTTCTTCATCTGTGAAAATATCATATGTTCTCAAAATCATTCCTTAACACTAATTTAACACTTCTTAGATACAATTTTACAAAAATAAAGGATAACAAAATGAAAAAAATCATATTAGCTTTGATGTTTCTTGTAGTTGGTGCTTATTCTATGCAAAATTATAGAGCTGTGCCTATGGATAAAGCAATCTTACTACAAAAAGGTAAAGATAAAAAATATTGTCATGTATGTGGTATGACACTTCCAATGTTTTACAGAACCAACCATGCTGCTACAAACAGTAAAGGTGAAGCTATACAATACTGTTCTATAACTTGTTTAGTTAAAGATATGACAGTAAACCATAAACATCTTAAAAACTTTAAAGTTGTAGATAACGATACTTTAAAGTTTATAGACTCAAACAAAGCTTACTTTGTAGTTGGTAGTAAAAAACCAGGGACTATGAGTATGGTGAGTAAATATGCTTTTGCTTCAAAAAAATCTGCTGAAAAATTTGCCAAAGAAAATGGTGGTAAAATTATGACTTTTGGTGAGTTACTTGAAATGGTAAAACAAAGACAGAAAAAAGAGCTAGCTATGATAGCTAAAAAACAAAAAATGATGGCTCAAAAAGGTGCTGTTTTTTACCGTAAAATGTGTCAAAAAACAGATAAAAAATTTAACACTGTTGCAGAAGCAAAAGCTTTTGTAGTTGAAAATAATCTTTGTGGAAATATAAGAGGTAAAAAATTACAAATAGTTGGTTTATATTTAGTAAATAGAAATAAATAATAGCACCTTTTTTGGTGCTATCCCCTTAACTCTTTTAACTTCTCTTTAACAGCTTCAACATGACCTTTTACTTTTACTTTGTCCCATTTTGCTACAACTACACCCTCAGGGTTTATAATGAAAGTTGTTCTAACTATCCCCATATACTCTTTGCCATAGTTTTTCTTTAACTGCCACACACCCCACTCTTGCATCATAGATGTGTCTTCATCACTTAAAAGTGTTATGCCTAAATCTTTTTTCTCTATAAAGTTTCTATGTTTTTTAGTGCTGTCTGCACTTACACCTAAGATGATAGCATCAAGAGATGAAAAATCTGCAACAGACTCTGTAAAATCACAAGCCTCAGTTGTACAACCAGGAGTGTTGTCTCGTGGGTAAAAATATAAAACTACCCATTTGCCTTTTAAATCTCTTAAACATATCTCAACATCATCTTGATTTGGTAAACAAAACTCAGGTGCTTTACTTCCAACTTCTACCATCTTAAACCTCCACACTCTCTATACACTCTTTAAAAAGTGGTAGCTGATGAACTATGTTTGCATCTTCATCAACTACACAACTTCCACCCCAAAAACCAAGCCCATCTTCAAAACCAACACGGTTTACAAAAACAAGTTTGGCACTACACTCTTTTGCTACGGTTTTTATTATCTCGTACCATTTGTTTTGTATCTCCAAACCATCATCACTAAACCCTCTTGCTGGGGAAGCTACAAGAGCTATGATTAGGTCTGGGTTTTGAGCCATAAGGTTTTTATGAACCTCTTTGTGCCACAAATCTTCACATATCACCATTGAGATAGTTGAGCCATTTAACTCAAAACTCTCAAACTTGTCTCCACCCTCAAAATACCTTGCTTCTTCAAACATACCATAGTTTGGAAGGTGAACTTTGTTGTGTTTTGAAACAAGTTCTCCACCACTAAAATACAAAGATGAGTTTGTAAAATACTCATCTTCTCTCATAGCTCCACCTACAACAATATCTACATGTAGGCTAAGTTTTTTAAGAATTTCAAGCTCATCTTCAACCCAACCATCTTCAAGCAGTTTATCTTGTAACAGATACCCACTCAAAGATAGTTCAGGAAAAACTATAAGCTCAGTTTTTCCAATATGTTCTTTTATGATTTTAACACTATCTTTTAAGTTTATACGACTTAGTTTAGGGTTTGTTTGAGCTAATGTTACTCTCATTAAGAACAGATTTCCTCTTTTACTTTTTGTAAAGATGCCATATCTGAGATATTTAAAGTTTTTAAATCTTTTGCTATTCTTCTGTTAAGACCTTTTAGTGTTACACCGTTTCCAAACTCTATGGCTACATCTACATCATCTGCTATCGCTTTTATAGATTGTTTATATTTTACCGGTTTTGTTAGTTGCTCTTTTAAAAGTTGTAAAGCTTCTGCTTTTGAAGAGTAAGGTTTTGTAGTTACATTTGAGATAACCGGTGCTTCAAAACTATCTGTTATCATCTTTTCCATAAGCTCACCAAGTGGCTCAACAGCACTGCTTAAAAGTTCACAGTGAGATGCTACACTCATATTTAAAAGTAAAGCTCTTTTTGCCCCTGCATCTTTAAAAGTTTGTTCAAGAGATTTTAAGTCCTCTTTCATACCAGCAACAACAAGCTGACCATCTTGGTTGTAGTTTGCCGGCCAAACTTTTTTACCTTCATTTTGAGCATCTGCACAAAGTTTTTCTACACTCTCATCATCTAAACCAACTATCGCCATCATCCCAGCTTCTATCTCTTCACAAGCTTCTTGCATATATTTTCCACGGTTGTGAACAAGCTCAACCGCATCTACATAGTCTATGGCACCCGTTGCACAAAGAGCAGAAAACTCACCCAAAGAGTGACCTAAGAAAAGTTCAGCTTTAACATCTGGACAACTATCTTTAAAAAGTTTGTAAGCTATCATCTGCACCAAAAGTATAGCAGGTTGTGTGTAAGCTGTTTGACCAAGTTTTTCATTTTCTTCGAAGATTATCTCTTTAAAATCTACACCTATCCTTGAACCAGCCTTGTCAAACATCTCACGAGCGATTTCGCTGTTTTCATAAAAATCTTTACCCATACCAACTGCTTGTGAACCTTGACCTGCAAAAATCATAGCTACTTTTTTTGACATAATTATCCTTTTTTTGATGTTTTAAAATATAGATGCACAAAGATGTGCATCTTGAAGTTTTAGTTTAGTGGCAACCGCAACCAGCTCCACCACCAGTTCCACAACAACCATCATCTGCTGGTTTGTTCTCTTCTGGAACACCTGTCATAGCTTCCTCTGCTGTTGCTTCTCTGATGTTGTTGATAGCAACTGTAAACATAAGCTCTTTACCTGCAAGTGGGTGGTTAAAATCGATAGTTACATCATTTTCACCTATCTCTTTTACTATAACTTGAACAGTTGAACCATCTTCACCTTGACCATAAAGAGTCATACCTTTTTCTAACTCTATCCCTGCAAATTGCTCTTTTGGAACAACTTGTGTAGCTTCTGGGTTATACTCACCATAAGCATCTGCTGGTTTTACTAAGATATCTGCTTTATCACCAACAGACATATCTTTTATGCCATTTTCCAAACCAGGGATGATTTGACCTTTTCCAAACATAAAAACAAGTGGAGTTCCACCCATATTGCTATCTACTACTTTGTCACCGTCGCGAACTTCGTATTCTATCGATACGATTTGATTTTGCTCTATTGCCATTTTTTACCTTTTTTTGTATTAAACAACAATTTTATCATAATTTAACCAACAACACTATAAGTTGGCTAAATTTTCGTTTGCTTGGACAGCTTCTACACTCTCTGGGTATTTTGAAAGTATAGCTTTGTAAAAAGCTTTTGCATGTTTTACATCACCAGTTTTTTCCATACTTATAGCACTATGGAGTAAAAGTTTTGGCATATACGATGCTTTTTTGTAAAGTGATGCACTTGTTTTAAAGTAAGCTATGGCATCTGCATAGTTTTTTCTTCTAAAATTCATCTCACCCAACATATAGTTTGCATAAGCAGGTTTGTAGTGTTGTTGTATGAGATATTTGTAGTATTTTATAGCTTTTGTGTAGTATTTTTTGTCAAAAAAACTTTGAGCTTTTTTAGCTATTTGAGCATTTGACAAATCTTTAAACTCATTGTTTGTTTCTACTTTTGAAGATGATTTTAACTCTTTTACCATTAGTTGTTTAAACTCATTTATATCTTTTACCAATGAGTTGTATTCATCTTTTGTAACATAGGTAGAGTTTATGGTGTTTACCATATTTGATATTTCTAGTACAACTTTTTCAAGTTTTTTTATAGCTATACTGTTTTCTTCAACAGCTTTGCTAATTCTATCGTTGTATTGTGTAATGTTTTGGATAGAGAGTGAGTTGTTGTCTTTTAGTTTTTGTAACTCTATTTTGTTTTTATGAGATTTTTTTGTTAGATTTTCTAAAACTGTTTGAAGACCGTCTATTCTTTGTCTTAGAGATTCAACTTTATTTTCTTGCTTTGAGGTTTTTACAGCTATTTTGTGTAGTTTTTGTTTGTTTTCAAAGATGAGTTTTTCACTTTGAGTAAGACCGTATGGTTCGGAGCTTTCTATGTTTCCTGCATTAAAAGCAGATGGTTCAGCTCCAAACAAAAATATTGGTAAAGTAGCCGTTGATAAAACGGCTAAGATACTTTTTTTCATAATTTTAATTAAGGAAGAAGTTTAAAATCTACACGACGGTTTTTAGACCAACACTCTTGTGTTTTATCTGTACAAGTAGGGTTGCTCTCACCATAGCTTACCATTGTGATGTTGTTTGCATCTACACCCTGAGCAACAAGTGCTTGTTTTACAGTAGCTGCTCTTTTTAGACCAAGTGCAAAGTTGTACTCATCACTTCCCCATTCATCACAGTTACCTTCAAGTTTAATTTTAAATCTATCTGCAACATTGTTTGCTACTTCTGCATCATTTTGGATAGTAGCTTCCATATCTTCACGGATGTTGAATTTGTCAAAGTCAAAGTACACTGTTGAAAGTTTTTGCTCAACTTCATCTATGCTCATACCATTGAAGTCCATAACAGTACTGTTTTCAGGATTTACAGTTTCAGTTTGTACAACTTTTGTTTCTTGTTCTACTACATTTTCTGTTGGTTTTTGATCTACAACAGGTTCTTTTGAACTACAACCACTAAAAACTAGAACTGCTACTGCCACACTCGAAAGAATGATACTTTTCATATTTCATTTCCTCAATTTTTTAAAATTCGTTTATTGTACCAAAAAAAACTTATATTTACCAATCCATTGATTGTAATTTTCCATATTTTAAAGGAAAAAGGTAGTTTTTGTTTTGATTTAGTCTTATAATACCTATGGCACTTTGTGATTTATAGTTTTTTATAAATAAAATAGCATCACCATCTTGTGAGAATTTTGGGAACTGATTTACTCCTGTTGCTGTTAGCCTTCTTATAAAATCTGTTTTTGTAGAGATTAGGTGAAGGTTAAAAGTGTTTTTGCTAAATGCATTTGAACTCTCTCTTGCTTTGTAAACTATGTAGTTTCCATGAACACTACATGCAGAGTTACTTCTACCATAGTAAACCATCTGTTCTACATCTCTTGAACCAATTTTTTTAGAAAAAACATTTGGATAACCAAGTCTGTCCGATATAAAAACAATACTATTTCTTCCTAAAAATTGTGCATTTACATCTATGCCACCATATGTTGTAAGTCTTTTATATTTTTTAGTAAGTGTGTTGTACATGTAGATATCTGGCTGACCTTTTGGAGCCATTGTTAGTAGCAGTTTTGTTTTGTCTTTACTAACATCTGAACAAACAATCATACCATCAGAAGATAATATTTTTGTGATTTTTGCATTTTTAATATCTATGTGTTTTAGTGTTGGGATTTTTCCACTAAGAGATGTGTAGTAAAATGCAGTTTGTTCTTTGTTTGCCCATTTTGGGAAAAGGTTAAAACCACCAGCAAGTATAGTGTGTTGGTAAGTAAGTGTGTAGTCTGCTATAACTATTTCACTCTTTTTTGGTGCAACAATTCTAGAAAATATAACTTTCTTTTTCATCCACGAAACATCAGGGGCATCTAATGCTTTGTTTATATCATAAGCAATGGCATGAGCTACAAAAATGTACAGATTTTTTCTGCTTACTCTATAACTTTTAGACATAATGAGTTTGTTGTGTCTAAATAGTTTTATATAAACATAAAGGTATGAAGAATCTTCACTTGATAGTTTATATTTTAAAACATAGTCCATATTTCTATTTATGAGAAGTGTGTCTTGGTTGTCGTAGTCATTTTCTCTGTAATGTCTATCTACATTAAATAAAGATATAACATTTAAATCTGCTACAACAGCTTTAAAAAACTTCATTTTAAAGACATCGTTATAATCTGGTGCATAGCTTTCAATGCCCAAAGATGGTAGTGTTTCAACTCTTTTGATAACATTTATGGTTGCGTCACTTGAAAAGAGAATTCCAAAAAACATAACTAGTGAAAGGAAGATTTTCATACAATGAACTCCGTGTATTATTTATCTTGTAATTTTAACATAAATATAATAATATAAAGTGTAGAATTGAAACAATTAAAAAAGGAGATTTGAATGGCTAAATTGGGATTGGTTATTGGTGGAGTTGTTATTGCTGGATTGGCATATCTGCCAGTATATGAAAAAAATATGATAAATGAAGAGGTACAAAAAGTTGTTAATACTCTTGAAAACAATGGTTTTAGTGTAGAGATGACTCCTTGTAAAGGGTATCTCTCTTCTAGTAGAGAGTTTACTTTAAAAATTACAGATGGTGTAAAAGCTGCAAATTTTATTTTAGATGAAGCAGGTAGTAGCATACCTAAAAAAAATAGATATTTGGTTGATGCTATAAAAAAAGATATACAAACCCCAATGGAACAAAAAAATCTAAATAAAACTTTTAACGATACAATTTTTAAAGGTAGCATACATCACAGTAACATTGGTACATCAAGTATAGATGCAGAAGTAAACCTAATAGATGCTCCATTTATAAAAAAAGGGGATGATAACTTTAAAGAGCTTTGTAAAAATGGTAAGTTGGGTGTAAATATACATTACAAAGATAACAAAGCTTTTAGTATAGATTTAAAAGATATAACATTTGCAAAGAAATACACAAATATAAGTTTTAGTGGTTTTACAGTTTATGCTAAAAAAGGTACCAAACATTTTATGAATTTTAAAAACATCTCATATAGCTATAAATCTTCATACAAAACAGAGAGCTTAACACTAGATAATTTTTCAACAAATATGAGTTACCAAAATGAGTATAATAACAAGATAAACACAAAACTTGGGTCTATAAAATATTTTAAAAAGACTCCATATAGAGATGAAAATATCGATTTAGAAAATTTATCACTTACATCGTATGTAAAAGAGTTGAGTTCAATCTCTGCTAGTTTTACTACAAGTGTTGAGAAACTTCATATTTTTGGTGGAAGAAAATCTTCACCATCTAGCAACACTAAGCAAGATATAGTTTTAGTAGATAATTTTAAATTTAAATTAGATGTTAAAAATATAGCTAAGAAACCTTTTAAAAAGTTTATGGAATTAGAACAACAAATGTCAAAAAATCCATATTTAGCGGACCCAACTATGGTTGAAAAAGTATCTTTGGATATTTTTCATAAAGGGTTTAATGTTTATGCAAAAAGTAGTGTAAATTCTGTAAAGTTTGCAGATGCATTTAATCTACACTACCCTTTAAATATAGATATGATTTTAGATATAAATAAAAATGATATAGCAAGAATTGATTTGATTCAAAAATATATGAGCTTTAAAGCAAATATTAAACTTGATGCAAAAAATACACAATCTCCATCACCTATGATAGGGCAACCGTTATATGATATGTATCTTAAAAAAGGTGAAAAAGTTGGTTCAAATTTAGTTTATAAAATAGAGTTTGAGCAAGGTGGTAAACCACTTTTAAATGGCAAACCACTTTAAAATATATTATCAAGCCTAAAAAGTGGCTTGATAACATCTGCTACATGTAGTAAATCTGCCTCTCTTAGAGGTGTGAAAAAGTATGTAACCAAGATTAAAAAGTAGAGTATAAAACTCCCTTTTGGGTTATGTTTTTCATAAAACTTAAAAGCTGTTCCAAAAGATTTTTTTAACCTCATACCTTCAAGGTTTACACTATAAACTTCATCTAAAATCAGATGAACCAAAAATCCATAAAACACAAAAAAACTAACCAAAACTCCATAATGCATAGAGTAGTGAAAAACCTCATAAAAAATCAAAGCCAAAATCTCAAATATAAAAAAACCCATAGGAACAGAGTGAAAAAGGCCTCTGTGAGTAGTTAGTTTTAAAAGTATGTTAAATAGTGTAAGCCTTAAAACTATGGTTAAAATTATCCAAAGCAAAACAGTTTTTAAAAGTGGTAGTTTTCCAACAGTTAAAAGTAGTATAAAAAGTGGTAAAAATATGGAGAGTATCTCAAAGGCTATCTGAACAGGCTTTGAACTATCTGAGTCCAAATCTGGTAAGACACCACCAACAACTCCCAAAAAAAGGGCTAAAACAGAGTGGTATGTTGTTAAAACTCCACTTGCATGAAGAGGAACAACAACCATACCAGTAGCCACAACAGCTATGTTTAGATGTTGTTTAAAAGATGCCATTAAGTTCTATAATCTGCATTTATCTTTACATATTCGTAACCCAAATCACACCCAAAAGATGTAAAAGAGCCATCTGCTATGCCTAAATCACAAGAGATTGTGAAACTCTCTTTTTTCATAACCTCACCAGCTTTTTTCTCCATAGCCTCATCAAAGTAGAGTGTTCCTTTGTCATAAACACAAACATCATCAAAAGATATGCTCAAACTCTCTTCACAAGCTTCAACTCCACTCGCTCCCACAGTTGAAGCTATGCGACCCCAGTTAGGGTCCTCACCATAAAGTGCTGTTTTTACCAAAAGTGAGTCTGAGAGTTTTTTAGCAACTATCTCCGCTTCTTTGTCATCTTTTGCACCAGTTATCTTGTAAGTTACAAGTTTTGTAGCACCTTCACCATCTCTTACCATCTCACGAGCTAAAAAGAGCATTATCTCATAAAGAGCTTCACTAAAAGCTTCTTCATGGTAAACACCACTTTTTGAGTTTGAAAGTAGCATCACAGTATCGTTTGTAGATGTATCTCCATCTACACTCGCAGCATTGAAAGTGAGTTTTACTTTTTCATCTAACACTTTTTGCATCTGCTCTTTTGAGATTTTCGCATCTGTTGTTATGAAACAAAGCATAGTTGCCATCGCTGGGTTTATCATACCCGCACCCTTTGCCATAGCACCTATGTTAAAACTACCACCATCTTCGAGCTCCACTCTAAAAGCTATCTGTTTTGAAAATGTATCTGTTGTCATAATCGCCTCAGAAGCATTTTGAGGGTTTTTGTTTGTTAAGTTAAACTTTTTTAAACCATCTATGAGTTTTTGTTTTGGAAGTGGCACACCTATAACACCAGTTGAACTCATAACTGGGTTTTTCACATCTGCATCGCAGTGTGAGAGTATCTCATCTATGTCAGATACACCATTTTTACCAGTCATAGCATTGGCATTTTTTGAGTTTATAAGGACAAAATTTGTTTTAAAATCACCTTTATTTTTAAAGTGTTTTATGGGTGCGGCACACATCTTGTTTGTGGTAAAAGTTGAAGCTATCTCACACATCTCTTCACTATATATAAATGCCATATCTAAACCATTGTCAGGTTTTAAACCAGCACTTATACCATCTGCGAAAAATCCATCTGCTAAACACACCCCACCATCTGTTTTTATAAGTTTATACAATTTTAAGCTCCTTTGGTTTTACCCTTTTTCTCATCAAATCTTTTGTCATATTTATACCCTTTTGAGTTCCTATCACAAGTAGTTTGCACTCACTTGTTACTAAAACATCACCCTTTGGCATAGCCATAAACTTACTGTCTTTTCTTGTTATACCAACAACAGAACAGTTTGTTATCTCTCTTATGTGTGTCTCTTTTAGTTTTTTCAAAACTGCCCAGCTGTATTTTGGAACAACTATCTCCTCCATATCAAGAGGGTTGTCACTTTTGTATAAAAACTCCTCTAAAAGGTTCTCCATATCTGGACGAGCTGCCATTGCACTAACTCTTTGAGCAGTTAGTTTTGTAGGACTCACAACTGTATCTGCTCCCAGTTTTTTAAGTTTTTCTACATCACTTATATTTTCTGCGGCAGATATAACATAGTATGGTCTTGGAAGAAGATGCTCTTTTTCAAAAAGTCTTACAGAAGCTATGAGTGCTATGTTGTCTGCTATGGAGTCAGACAAAGTTATAAGCCCCTTTGCAGATGCCAAATGGGCTTTTAACATTGCCAACTCTGCATGTGGTTCATCTTGCAAATAGCAAGGGTATTTATACTCCTTTGCCCACTCATGTATCTCAGGGCGAGGGTCAACAACAACAAAAGGGATATGGTTTCGTCTTAACTGTTTTGTTACCTCAATAGTATAATCATTATGATGACAAATAACAAAATGTTTTTTCAGCCGTGCTATCTTGTAAAGCATAGCTCTCTCCTTTAATATAGCAACAATCTCACCTTTGTTTATCTCTGCTACTAAAATACCCAATGCACTTGAAAAAACAGCAAAACCAGCTATGATGAGGTTTATGGTAAAAATCCTACCAGCATCAGACATGGGTGCCATCTCTCCAAAACCAACTGTTGTGAAAGTTATGGCTGTTTGGTAGATTGCATCCATGAGGGTAAAATTGTCAATGATGACATAGCCCATGGTTCCCATAAGCATAACAACAATAGTTAAAATAAGAGGTAATCGAAAAGGTTTTAAATGTGGATAAACTTCGGGGAGAAGTTTTCTATCTGGCTTGGGAGAAACCTCCCAATGTAGAGTTTTACGAATCCTTGATAAAAGATTCAAAACATAACTCCTAAGCTACTAAGAGTTCTTTTTGAGTGTTCTTAACTCTCTTGCAGAAACTTTGATTTTTTTTGTAGTTCCATCTTCTAGTGTAATTCTTACAGTTCTTAGGTTCAATAAGAAACGACGCTTAGTTCTGTTTTTAGCATGAGAAACATTGTTCCCACTCATAGGGCCTTTGCCACTAATAGCACATCTTCTTGCCATATTAG
>CAYNVR010000023.1:0-14298 GCA_964400715.1 uncultured Sulfurimonas sp. | reverse complement strand
TTTGTTGTTCTGCTAACATTGAAACTAAAATATTTCTCATATAATGGAGTGTTAGGTTCTTTATACCAGTATGCTTTTTTAAGTGCCTCATTTGTCTATCTACATTTGTTATAACACCACCATTTATAGGGCTTGGGAATACTAAGCCTTTGTACTCTCTAAATTTTAATAATTGAGCTTTTATTAAAGGTGGTAAGGGGTATCTCTGATTATCATCATTTTTAGTATCTGTTATCCAGTAGTAGTTATTATCAAAATCAATATTTTCCCATTTGAGATTTAATATCTCTGATTTTCTTCTACCATTTAAACCAAATAAAAATAAGGCTTGATAAAATGGTTCATCTTTATAATAGGTAATAATACCATCATATACTTTTTTAAATAGCTCAGTGGCTCCCGTAACTACCTTTTTTTGATTTGGTATCTTTACATTTATAAATGTTGTTGGGTCTTCTTTTATCATCTTATTTTCAAGTGCAAATTTAAACATAGGCTTTAACACTTCTAAGATACTTTTTTGAGTTCGTGGGCTTAACTCTTGTTTGTTCATATCGTTAATAATTCGTTTAATATGCATAGGTTTTATATTTTCAATAGCTTTTTTACCTAATGGCTTTTGAATATACCTTTTATAAATAGCTTCTTTAATAGATTTCCATTTAGTAGCTTTCATATTTTCAAAATAAAGTTCAGATAGTTTATCAAGATTGATTTTGTTTGATGAGGTATAACCAGCTTCAATATCTTGTTTATAGGCTTCAAGTTTATCCTTAGCTTTTTTATCAGTTAATTTATCTATTTCACTATAACCTAAAATCTTTTTATGTAATTTTCCATCTATTTTAATCCACATTAAATATTTATAACCTTTTATTTTATCTTTGAAAATACTTTTATGTAAATTTGGATATTTGGTTTGTTTAAAATCTTTTAAGTTAATAGCCATTACAATACCTTTTTAAATTTGGGGGATACCTTGGGGGATACCCACTATTGGAATTATTATACATTATAAGAAATTAATACAACTTAAAGAAGTCCTATTTTATGGGCTTTCTGTATTGTTGTGAATTTATATGAAACTTGTAATTTTTGGTTCAAGTCCTCTCGTCCGCACCATCCATAATACAAAAATCACAAAACATTAAAATCATTTTTCAAACAAATCAATATTAAACTACATTTTAATAATCTATTATAGTTTTTAAATACTAATTTGACGAAATAACCACTCAAAACCTTGACTAAAATCGTCAAATAAGAGTATAATGATGATGAAATTCAATAATAAGTGAGGTTTTATCGTTAAATGATAATTGCATATATCAGGCCAGATAAACATTTTGATGCAGCACATGAACAGCTACAACTTATAAATGCTTATGCTATGTCAAATAATCTTGTTATTGATGATGAGTTTATAGACCAAACTTCTCAAAATAAAAGACTCGTAGATAGAGCAAATGTTACTAAATATTTTCAAAAACATGAAGATTGCACTTTGCTTGTTTATGATGTTTGGGTTTTGAGTACAAATATGGAGGACATCATCCAAATGTTTAGTTGTTTACTAAAACATAAGATTGTTGTACACTTCATAAAAAGGTCTGTTGTGATGTCTCAACAAAGTAGTTCTATGCTCGTTTTAGGTCTTATGGACCAACTTAGACAAACTATGCAAAGTGAGTCTAAGAGAGTTATAGGAAGACCAAAGGGGAGTCGTTCAAGCTCTAAATTTGACAAGTATGTCAATGAAATTTTACAATACATCAAGGAGAAGAAAAGTGTTAGCGAGATGGCTAGACTTTTGGATGTTAGTAGAAGTTCATTGAAAGATTATATCGAGTCTAGAGAGTTGAAAGAGGTAGCATTTGGTTCGCTTTTACTAGAAGCAGTACCAAATGCAGAAGAAACAGTTATAAACAACATTAACTGTACAAAGTAGCTTTAAATGGAGAAAAATAGATGAGTGAAAAGAAAAAAGGTATAGATATACCTACACCATGGAGAAAGAAACGATACATCGCTTATGTTTTGGCAACAATCATAGCTTTGGTTTTACCTTGGATAGAAGTTGGAGGAAACCACTTTTTCCTACTTAGTTTTGATAAAATGAAATTGCACCTTGCTTTTGTTCAGTTCGATATGCAAGAGCTTTACCTAATGCCGTTTTTACTGATGTTTATGTTCATCACTATCTTTGGTATGACTGTTATGGGTGGTCGTGTGTTTTGTGGTTGGGTTTGTCCACAAACAACTTTCCGTGTAATATATCGTGACCTTATAGAAACTACTATCTTAGGTCTTAGAAAAAGAATCAAAAACAAACAACAAGAACCAGATATGAGTAAACCAGAAAACAAAGTAAAAAAAGCTGTTGCCATTACTATCTGGTCTGTTTTGGCTATTATAGCTGGTGCTGATTTTATGTGGTTTTTCATTCCACCAGAAGATTTTTTCACTTACCTAAACAATCCAGCTGACCATATGACTATGATAGGTTTTGTTCTTGGTGTTGCTGCATTTTTAATCTATGACATAGTATTTTTAAAAGAAAACTTTTGTATCTATGTTTGTCCTTATTCTCGTGTTCAGTCTGTTTTATATGATGACCACACAGTTATGGCTATCTACGATACTCACAGAGGTGGGCATATCTATGATGAACACAAAAATAAATTGTTCTCAAAACAAAAAGATTTACAAGCAGTTGAACCAAATGCAGAGTGTACAGCTTGTGAGAGTTGTGTTACTGTTTGTCCTACTCACATAGATATCCGTAAAGGTTTACAACTTGAATGTATAAACTGTTTAGAGTGTGTTGATGCTTGTACAACAGTTATGGGTAAACTTGGAAAAGAATCACTCGTTAGATGGTCAAGTATTTATGAAGTTGAAGAACAAAAAGGTAAAACAAAACTGTTTAGACCTAAAATCCTTGGATATATGGGTGTTTTAGTTGCTATTGTATTTGCACTTGGATATATGAGTACAACAAAAGAACATATGCTTTTAAATATAAATAAAGAGACTCGTTTATACTCAGTTAAAAAAGTAAATGACAAAGTACAAGTAGATAACTCTTATATTTTCTTACTACAAAACACTGAAAATGAACCTATGAAATTTTACTTTGAGGTTGTACCACCAAAAGGTATGGATGGTAAAATCCGCATAGTAAAACCATCTAAACCGTTTAAAGTTGTACCAGGGATTAAAAAGAAAAAGATTGTTACACTTAGAACAACAGATATCTTAGTAAACAATGCTAGAAAAGATACTATCTTGCCTATAACTATCCATGCTTATGCACTAGATAAAGATGGTAAACCTAGTAAAAAAATCTCTGTTATCAGACATACTACTTTTGTATTCCCTAAGAAAACTATCTTAGACTCTACTAAATAAAAGTTTTGGCTTCTGCCAAAACTTTTACAACAACACAATCATCCCACTAGTTAAAGCCAACTGCATACCAAACAAAACAAGAGAGACTTTAAAAGCTGTTCCACCTATTTGAATAATAGTTTTAAAATGTATCATCAACCCTATGGCTGACATAGCTACAAGTGCTATGTAATGACTTGATGTTGAGATAATCTGCTCAACCTCTTTTGGCAAAACACCAAACGATGCAAGTGCAGAGAAAAATAAAAACCAAAGTATAAATTTTGGAAAAGGAACTTTTGTTTTTTCAACATCTTCATTGTTTTTCTCACTCTCTTTTTTTGCTAAATAGATTAAGATAAAAACAATAGGAGCTATCATAAGAACCCTCCCCATCTTTACAACTGTGGCATAATGCCCCGCTTCTGGCGATATGCTAAACCCAGCTGCTACTGCCTGACCAACTGCTTGAAGAGTATTTCCAGCTAAGATGCCCCCTTGCATATCATTAAAACCAAACTGTAAAGCTAAAAAAGGTGCTAAAAATATACCGATAGTCCCCATAAGATTTACCAAAACTATACTTATGGCTATGTCATCATTTTTTACATTTGCCACACCAGAGGTAGCTGCTATGGCTGAGCTTCCACACACTGCATTACCTATCCCCAACATAAGTGAAAGTTTTTTGTTCAGTCCAAACAGTTTTCCTAAAAAAAGCCCCATAAATACAGTAAATGCCATAGCCACCACTATCATAAATATCGTTTTAAACCCCAAACTTGCCAACATAGTAAAGTTTAAATTTATACCCATAAGAGCTATGGCAAACATAAGTAAATCTTTTTCTGCGAACTTGATACCACTTTTATATGGGGAGTTTTTATCGTGAAACATTTTATAAAATGAGTTTCCAACAAGAAGACCTAAAAGGATAGCTATTGTAGCACTATTAAAATGTGTTAGTTTAGAGATTAAAACAGCTACAACAGCTACTAAAATACTTATAAACACACCCTTTTGGTATGTTTTATATTTAGATATTTTACTTTGCATTACTTGAACCTTTTTTGATTTAGATAATGCAATAATATTAAAATTTCATATATTTGTAAAATATCTAAAACATAAGAAAAATATAAATAAAGATTATATATCTTTTTTAAAATTTATTTTTCATAACCTCATCAGAAATTGCAACGGCCATATCTTTAACCTCTGTTGTTACAACATCTACCTCTGTAACAATTTTTGAGTTTTCCTGAGTTTTAACATCAATATCTATAATAGTTTCATTAATATTTGATATATTATTACTTTGACTATCTATGGAAGCTCCTATTTCAACTATTGATTGAGTTAAGATATTTATATTTGCATTTATCTCTGAAAGAGATTTTTGAGTTCTCTCAGCTAGTTTTCTAACCTCATCTGCAACAACTGCAAAACCTCTTCCGTGTTCACCAGCTCTTGCTGCTTCTATGGCTGCATTTAGTGCCAATAAGTTAGTCTGTTCAGCAATATCTGCAATGATAGATATAACAGACTTAATATCATTTGATTGACTCATAACCTCAGCAGCTTTTACAGATGTATCTTTACTTAGTTCATCTATATTTTGCATTCTTTGTGCTGTTTCTTGTAACATTTGAGATGATTCAAGTGTTGCTTGGTTTAAACCATCCATCTGTTGTTTTAAAAATTCCGATTTATCAAGTAGCTCTTTCGAACTAAACGATGATGCTTTTAACATATCTATAATAGCTTCTCTTAAAGCACTTATGTTATCTATAAGTGCTTTAAATGTACTTCCATCTTCAAAACCAGATACACTAACTTCATAAGTATAATCATAGTTTGAATAGCTATCTAAGATAGCATTTAACTTGTTAGTTCTTTCTTCTAGCTGTTGTAGTGAATTATTTATGGTACTTTTTAAATTTTCCAAATTTTTATTTGAAGTTACTGAGTTTATCCTTACATCCAAGAAACCTTGTGAAAGTTTAGACATAACCATATGTGTATCTTTTATAAACTCATTATCTTCATTTATACTATTTTTAGTCCTTTTTATATTCTCATTTACAACTTTTGCCATAGCTCCAAACTCATCATTTGAACTATCATCTAAAAGCTCTGTATCCATTTTATCTCTGTTAATATAATCAAAGAAACTTAAAAGACCTGTTTGGAAACCTTCTATCGCTTTTACAATACCATCTGCAATAATTTTAGACAGTAGCAACATAAAAACAACAATAATAACAGTTAAGATAAGAACAAAATAAAGTTGATTTTTTGCACTGCAAAGTGCATCATCAACAGTTTTTGCAAGTTTTGCAGAAAGATAATCATCTATCTCTTTTAACAGATTTATCTTAATTGTTATCTCTTTAAACCAATAATCTGGGTCTATTCCAAAACCACCAATATGGTCTGCTTTTATAGCTATATCTCTCATTCTATTAACTTCATCAACAACTTTACCAGATACTGTTTTTTTATAAAACTTTACCATACCTAATGTAGCTGCTTTTTCAAAACTGTTTAGATAATCATCTTGTTCTGTTATAAGTTTTACAAATTTTTCTCTAAGTCCAGGCAAAAATTTGTTTCTAGCAAAAGTATTACTCATTACAGCTCGTTCTATCCCTGCTCTTTCTTTTGCCATATCAAAATTATACCAAGCTAGTAAAGACCTTGCCTCTTGTGCTGTTTTTGCATCTCTTGTTATAGCTCCTAAAAAGTTTAAAAAGATTGCATGCATATTTGTATAGTAACCTATAACTTTTTTACCATTCATAGACAAAGATGAAGCACCTTTTCTTATAGTTTGAAGTCTATCTAACTCTTTTAAAGCTTTTTCAAGATATTTTTTTGCTTCTGAATTTAGAGAGTTTTTATCAAAATTACTTAAAACAGTTCTAAGGGCTTTAAGCTTTTTATCTGTTAAATCCCTTTGAGCTGGTAATCTTTTTGTAAATTTCTTACCCTTACTACCAACAAATCCAGCAGTTGCACCCCTCTCTTTTTGTGTTTCATGAACCAAATCTGAGATAGCCATAGCCAAAACAACATTTTGTTTTGTTTTTGTATCTGTTATATTTAAATGGTCTATAATATAATTTTCTGTCTTTTTAATAAGCACAAGTTTTTTAGAAATTGTATCAAACCAGTAGGTAGCATCTACACCAAAACCACCTATCTCTTTTGCATCTAAAATAATATCTCTAATTCTTTGAACCTCTTTTACAGATGGATTATTCATTTTCATTTTAAAGTATTTGCGAGTCTCTTCATCTGCATAATCATTAAATGTTGTCAAAAATGAGTTTTGAGAACTAATGAGGTCTGAGAATTTTTTTCTTGAATTTTTTATAAAATAATCAGATGCAGCTATATTTGTACCAACTGCTCTTTCTATCCCCGCTCTTTCTTTTGCCATTAAAAAACTAAGATAAGAGATAATCTGTTTAGATATTTCTGGTGTACTAGGCATAGCAGACACTTTTACAATAATCATTAAAAAATCTTTATTCATATTTGTGTAGTAGTTAATTGCATCTGATGTTTTAATGTTTAAAGATATAATCTTTTTTCTTATAGAAGATAATTTTTTAGCATCATTCAATGCTTTTACAACAACATCGCTCAAAAGTTTATGACTATCTAAGCCATGTTTTTTTATGAACTGTTTTATCTCAGCAAAACGCTTATCTGTAATTTGTCTCTGTTTTAAAAGCCTTATTTTAAAGTTTTTACCATTGCTTCCAAGGTATCCAGCACTCATTCCCCTCTCTTTTTGAGTTTCATGCACTAGTAGTGCAATAGAACTTAAAAGATGTGTAGCATCTTTGGCATTTGAAAAAGTTTTTACTTTCTCATACTGTGACATTATCACCACAAAAGCCAAAACAACAATCGCAACCGCAGGAATCAAAGTTTGTAAAATCAACTTTTTTCTAATCGACATAGAGTTAAACATAATTCTTCCTTAAAATTTAAATTATTAAATCTTACCTAAACTAAACTAAACTAAACTTAAACTTACTATACTAATAACTGCACTTTCTGAACGAAGAACCATAGGAGTATCTAAACGAAACCTCTCTTGTTTAGATAAAAACTCTTTTTCTGCTTGTGAGAACCCCCCCTCACAACCAACTAAAAACCTTTTTATATCTACATCTTTATTTAAAACATTATCACAAAAATCAAAAACTTTTGTATCTGGGTATTTTGCTATAAAATCTTTGATGTTGTCATAAACATCAAACTCCATAAACTCACTTCTACCACACTGTTGCATAGATGCTTCTAAAATCCGCTCAAACCTTTTAAAGTCTAACTTTATGTTTCTTTGACTTCTGTCACAATATATAAAAGAGATTTTAGCAACCCCTATCTCATTTAGTGTTGGTAACACCTTTTCGATAGATTTTGTATCTATCACACACCATGCTACATGTAGATTTTTTTCAGACTTTACAACAACCTCTTTTCTCTCCAAAAGCTCAAACTCAACCTTTTTTGGAGATATATCTACTATCTTGTATATACAAAGCTGTTTTATATCTGTTTTGTTTCTAAAAGCTATCTCATCTCCCACTTGATGGCGACGAACTTTTACTATGTATCTGTGTAACTCACCTTTTACATGTAAAACATCTTTACCAGCTTCATCACAAAACAAAAATATCATACCAAATACCACATATAGATACCAATACCCAAGATAACAACTATCTCAGATACTAAGATTTTCATACCATATTTTTTATATTCATCAAGTTTTACATCGGCAAACTTTATCTCTTTTGACCTTTTTACCTCCATAACTATAAAAACTATGGAAAATAAAATCATCACTATATTTGCAAAAGTAAAGTCAAGATGTTTTGCTGCCATCATAACCACACCTGTAAATATAACAGAACCAATAAGAACTGAACCTATGGGTGTAAAAACACTCATAAATTTTCTATATTTTCTAATATCATCAGCCCTACTAAGCACCAACATATTTAAAAAAACCACCGCCAAAACACCTATAACACCCCAACTGTGTGTTACAATACTCATACTATACATCTCATTCATATTGAAAAGTTATCCTATTTTTAATTTTCTGCTAACTTATATGTGCCAAATAAAAATATTACAGCAGTCAAAATAGCACCCACAACAAAAACTATACTTGCGTCCATCTATAAATCCTTTATCTTTTTAGTATGATATAAAATTTTAAATGTAATCAACATAACAACTATCAAACCTATGGTTAAACTCAACCAAAGTCTCAAACTGTTTAATATCTCTTTTACTTCATCTATCTTAGCCATAAAATTATTATAACATATATGTGTTACAATACTCACTACAAAACACAAAACATTAGGAAACAAAAATGGCAATATCTGTTGAAGAAGCACTAACATACATATATGAAAACACTCCAACCGTCTCTAAGATGATTTTACCCATAGAAGATGCTCTTGGGTTTATCATAGCACAAGATGTGGTTGCTTCACATAACCTACCACCTTATGACAACTCAGCAATGGACGGTTATGCGGTAAAACTTTGTGATGCGAACAAAGTGGTAAAAGTAAAAGAGACTATATTTGCCGGTGATGACAAAGATGTGGAGTTAGAAGATGGTTGTGCCATAAAAATAATGACAGGTGCAAAGATACCAAAAGAAACACAAGCTATCGTCCCACAAGAAAATACATCTACATGTAAAGATGGCATACAACTACCAGAGCTTAAACAAAACCAACATATAAGATTTATGGGTGAAGATATAAAAAGTGGGGAACTTCTCATAGAAGATGGAGAAAAACTAACAGCTTACAAGATAACCATACTAGCTTCGCAGGGTATTAGCCACATAAAAGTTTACAAAAAACCAAAAGTCGCACTCTTTTCATCTGGCAATGAGTTAAAAATGCACTTTGAAAATGTACAAAAACACCAACTCTACAACACAAACTCACCTATGCTACTCTCCCGTGCGAAAGAACTTGGTTGCGATGTAGAGTTTATAGGCACGGCACAAGACACTCTTGAAAGCCTAAAAGAGCATATTCAAAGTGCTTTGGATGCAGATTTGGTTATAACATCTGGTGGAGTTAGTGTAGGAGAAGCTGATTTTACAAAAGAAGCTTTCGCATCATTTGGGGTTAAAAACTTTTTTGAAAAGATAGATATAAAACCTGGTAAACCAACTACATGTGGAAAGGTAGATAACAAAATGGTTTTAAACCTCCCTGGAAATCCATCTGCGGCTGCTATGAACTTTGAGATATTTGCAAAAGCTATCATTTTAAAACTAAGTGGTGCTACAAAAAAATACATCCAACCCATAAGTGCTAAAATGTTAAATGCCTACAAAGTAAAAAGTGGTAGAAGAAGCCTTGTTCCTGTATGTTTTGATGGTGAGTTTGTAAAAACTTGCGATAAATTTGCCCCTGGTATGGTATCTCACCTATCAAAAGCAAATGCTATTATGATGATAGATGAAAAAGCAAACTTTTTTGAGAAAAATCAAAAAGTCAAAATCATACCAACAGAGATTTTACTAACAAGTGAAGAAAAAATAGATTTGATAAACTACTAAAAGAGTATAATACCACTACAATTTCACAAAGGCAGATAGATGAAACCATCCCTTATGGACTTCACAAAACAAGAGTTAGAAAACATCATCCAACCAAAATTTCGTGCTAAACAAATCTTTGGTTGGCTTTACCACAACTATGCAGATGATTTTTCACAGATGAAAAACATACCAAAAGCCCTCAAAGAGGAGCTATCTACAAACTATGTTGTAAATCCACTAAAAATTGTAAACAAAGAGATATCATCAGATGGAACCGTAAAGTATCTTTTAGAACTTCAAGATGGTAAAACTATGGAAGCTGTTTGGCTAAAAATGAAAGATGATGTTTATGAAGATGGCAAACTTGTTCAAGAAGCAAAATACACCATATGTGTTTCAACACAGGTTGGTTGTAAAGTTGGTTGTAGTTTTTGTCTAACTGCAAAAGGTGGCTTTACAAGAGATTTGAGTGCTGGTGAGATTGTAGCTCAGGTTGTAACACTAAAAAAAGACAACAACCACAAACACAACAGAAAAATAAATATAGTATATATGGGTATGGGTGAACCATTGGATAACCTAAAAAACCTTACACAGGCTATAAAAATTTTTCAAGAACAAGATGGACTTGCCATAAGTGGCAAAAGGCAAACTGTAAGCACAAGTGGTTTAAGTAACCAGATAGACAAACTCGGTGAGATGGATTTGGGAGTTCACATAGCTATCTCTTTACATGCTGTTGATGATGAACTAAGAACCGAACTCATACCTATGAACAAAGCTCATAACATCAACTCTATCATAGAAGCTGTAAAAAGGTTTCCCATAGATACCAGAAAAAGAGTTATGTTTGAGTATCTTGTTATCAAAAACAAAAATGATGACATAAAAAGTGCAAAAAAACTTGTAAAACTTCTAAGTGGCATAAAAGCAAAAGTAAATCTCATATACTTTAACCCTTACCCAGGCACAACATATGACAGACCTGAGTTAAAAGATATGGTAGCTTTTCAAGAGTATCTTGTAAAACATGGTTTGCTTTGTACCATAAGAGACAGTAAAGGTATAGACATCTCCGCTGCATGTGGACAGTTAAAAGAAAAAAACAAAGAGGAATCAAAATGAGTGGTGTAGATATAGCTGAGGTTATAATTTTAGTTGTGGTATTTGCCATAGGTGTTGGCGGTTTTATCAAAGCAGCTTCAAAAGATGACTAATAAAAGGAAAAACAATGGCAGAAAAAATGACAAACACAGAAAGTAAGATAAAAGAGATTTACAAACTTTGTAAAGGTCACTTTGGAGATATAAAATTTGTTGGTATCAAATACCACAAAAAAATAGGTTGGATAGCAAAAGCTCAGTTTGACGATGAATTTGAAAATCTAACAGCAGATGGTGCAACAAGCACAGAGGCACTAAAAAAACTAAGAAACCGTGTAAAAAAAATCATAAAAAGATACAATGCTGTTTAAAACTATGCTACTTATACAATTTTAATAAAGTTTTTAGTTTTACTACTTTACAATTTAATAAAACAACTTCTAAAAAAATTTAACATATTTTAATATGTGTAAATATCTAGAAGTTTTTTAAAATAAAAAAGGTTGTAGCTATGTTAAAAAAAGTTTACTAACAGCGATGTTGTTACTATCAACAAATCAAAGTATTATTTTAGCAGATGATGATTCAAAAGTCATAGAAGCAACAAACACTATGTTAAATATGTTTGAGTTTAAAGACAAAGAATCTCCAAATTGGTTAAAAAGAACAAGTTTTGATTTAAAAGTTGAAAAAGGGTTTAAACCAAGGTATGATTTTGAAACAATCCAACCATTAAAGCAATTTAGTCAAAACGATATGCTTTTTATGCAAATACATGCATCATTAAAAGATGATACACGAACATATAATGCTGGTTTAGGTTACAGAAATGTAATCAATCCTCAACTTATGCTTGGATTCAATACTTTTTATGATTATCAAGCAACAAACAAACATAAAAGATGGAGTGCTGGTGTTGAAGCTATAAATCAACATATTGAATTTAGGTCAAATCTATATAAAGCCATTACAGACAAAAGGTCCGTAGGTAGCAACGAATACGAAAGAGCTTTGGATGGATACGATATGGAGATTGGTGGATTGATACCAACAACAAATCTAAAAGTTTTTGCTTCTTATGCACAATGGGATTGTAAAGATATAAAAGATTTAAAAGAAAAAAATATCAGAGTTGAGTATCCACTTACAGATTTTATGACTTTTGAAGCAAAATATACAGATGACAATACTGAAAATCAAGCTTATGATGATAGAAGATTGTCAGCAAAACTAACCATAGCACTTGGTAAAAGAACAAAAGAAGCAAAAAACTTGTTTTATTCTCAAGACTTAACACAAAGACTCCTAATACCTGTTAAAAGGGAAAATGAGATTGTTGTTGAGAAAACTATTAGTGCCAAAATAACAGTAGCAAGAGGGAGTTGATTATGAAGTTGTTTAAAAAATTATTTTTATCTATTGGTTTATTACCAATATCGTTATTAGCAGTGGGAAATATCCCAGCAAGTAGTGTATATGAATATAAAGTTACAATAAAAAAGCTAGAAGTATATAACAGCACAACAGCTAAATGGATAGTTGTATCTGGTGGTGCAGCAAAAATTGATATAGCAAGTGCAAATGCAGGACAAAATATAGGAGCAATGATATCAGAAGATGCGGCCTTTACTTATGGAAGATACACAAAAGCTCGTGCAACAATAGGCAATACTTTTGATGTAAAAGCTTGTACAACAACACCAAATGCATCTTGTTCTACAAGTACAATGCAATCTGGTGGACATACTATTATTGTGTCTTGTACAGAGTCAGCAACACCTACTTCACAAACTATGGTAGTTGATTTTAGTGATACAACAAATGTTACTCTGCCACCAGAAGCATCAGTTGTAGGTAGTGATGTTCAAGTAGAATATATTTTACCAACTCCATTGGTTATAAATGAAAACTCAACAGCTCCAAATATCACTCTATCTTTTGATGTAGATAATGTTTTAAAATCAACTACATTAGGTAATGATACTTGTGGAGTTGATGGAGACGATGATAATTATATTATAGTTGATTTTCCAAGAGTAAATATAGATATACAATAATTCATAAGCTTATGAGTTAATCTGTATATTGAAGAAGAAACGGCCAATACACCAGAGAGGCCGTTTCTAGTTGAAATGATACCCTACAAATATAAAATATAGGTTAATGGCACAAAGAGTGTGCCAAATAAGTTACTTCTTAGCTCTTGAAGCTCTTTTTCTCTCTGTTTCTGTTAAGAATTTTTTTCTTATACGGATATTTTCAGGAGTGATTTCAAGAAGCTCATCATCTTCTATCCATTCCAATGCTCTCTCTAACGACATCTCTCTGTGTGGAACAAGTTTTATGGCCTCATCTGCACCAGAACTACGAACATTTGACTGAGCTTTACCTTTGATAGGGTTTACAACAAGGTCGTTTGAACGGCTATGCTCACCAATAATCATACCCTCATAAACTTTTGTTTGAACACCAACAAAAAGCACACCTCTATCTTGGATACCAAATAGTGAAAATGCAAGAGTTTCACCATCTGTCATAGAGATTAAAGCTCCATAACTTCTTGACTCAACACTTCCAGTATATGGTCTAAACTCTAAGAAAGAGTGGTTCATTACACCCTCACCTTTTGTATCTGTCAAGAACTGACCTCTAAAACCGATTAATGCACGAGCAGGTATCTCAAACTCTATCCTTTGGAAACCTTGTCCCATTGGAAGCATAGATTTCATCTCCGCTTTTCTTTTACCAAGTCTCTCAATTACAGTTCCGCTTAAATCTTCTGGAACATCAATAACAAGATGCTCAAACGGCTCACATTTTACACCCTCTATCTCTTTTACGATAACCTCTGGACGAGAGATTGAGAACTCATACCCCTCTCTTCTCATATTTTCAGCAAGAACAGTAATTTGAAGCTCACCACGACCACTAACTTTAAATTTACCCTCACCGATAGTCTCTAACTTCATAGCCACATTTGTTCTCATCTCAGCTTCAAGTCTATCTTTGATTTTGTTAGAAGTTACATGTTTACCCTCTTGACCAGCAAGTGGAGAGTCATTTACAGCAAAAACAACTGTTAGTGTTGGCTCTTCTATGTGCATAGGGTCAAGTGCTACTGGGTTTTCTGGGTCTGCTACGGTATCTCCAACATCAACAGTTTCCATACCAGCAAATGCTACGATATCACCAGCTTCTGCT
>CAYNVR010000022.1:0-14556 GCA_964400715.1 uncultured Sulfurimonas sp. | reverse complement strand
TTTTGGTTTTAATTTTCTCTCTAAAACTTCATAAATCTCATTTGCAGAGTTTTCGTGTGAGATGTGTCTATCTCTAAAAGAGTTTATGTAAAGTTTTATAGCTTTTAGCTCAACTACCCACTCATTAGGTGTGTATTCAAGATATATTGTCGCATAGTCTGGGTAACCACTTCTTGGACACAAACAACTAAACTCTGGCAAAATCATCTTTATGAGATAATCCCTTTTATGTTTATTTGGCCATATCTCCAAATCTTTTTCAACATCAAATTCATTTATAATTTTTTCACCATATTTCATACTAAATCTCCTCTAAATCACTTAAAAATCTACCTTGAATATAATCAATTTCCAATTTTTTTGAGATGTTAAAACCATCTTCATTTGATATATTTTTTATCCAAGTTTTTATGTTTTGTTTATGTGCTGTTACATTTAAACCTTGAATTATACTATGATTAACCTCTTTTGTGATATTTTTTGAGTAAAAATTATCAAACCTGACTATATCTATGTCCAAATCTCTTAAATATAAAAAACTTGTATGGATAGAGCCTAACCTGTCTATGGCTATTTTAACACCATCTTGCCTCAATGAGTTTAAGTTTGTTCTGTATTTTTGTATATTTGAATAATATTGAGTTTCTGTAAGTACAAAAATGAGTTTTTGTTTTGAGAGTTGTACATTTTGTTTTACAAAGTTTAAAAATTCATAGTTACGAACAGAAGTAGGGGAGATGTTTAAAGCCACATAGATATCTTTTGGACAACGACTCAAAACATACTCTAAAACAGCTTTATCGTACTCCATACTCAAACCTAATTTGTTTAAAATTTTCATATACTCTTTTGGGTATATCGGTTTATCTGCTTCATCTAGTAGCCTCACAAAACACTCTTTTGCAACTAACTTTTTGTTTTCAAATATATCTTGCGACATAAAAGAAAATTTTTTATTTTTAAGAGCTTTTACAACACTTAATTCTAACTCATTTGGGTTTTGTAGTTTTAACTCATTTTTATGTATCTGTTCATTTTGTAGTTCAAAAAGATTTTCTATAAGGTGATTTAAATCTTTTGAAAAAGATGTATCACAAACAGAACCAACTATTTTTACCTCAATACCATCCACCTTAAACTCATCTGTTTTTAATAAAAAGAGGTCAATCATAACCTCATATTGTTTTAAATCACCCTCCAAAGCAACTACAAAATCTCCCCTTTTTATATGGCCTATTGGAAAATTATATATTTTTTTTTCTTCAAAATAATTAGCTATAAACGATGCAGTTTTTTTTAAAACTTTATCCCCATTTTTTATACCATAGTTTTTACCTATATTTTCTATATTTTCAACACTTACTAAAAAAAATGTATATTTTTTACCTTTTTGTATCTCTTTTTTAAGGTAGTCAAAAAAATATTCTCGTGTAAATGTTTGAGTTATGGTGTCTGTTATTTGAACTAAAAAACCTTTATAGATTAGAAAAAGTAAAAAATATATACTAAACACTAACAATAAAGTTGTT
Organism: uncultured Sulfurimonas sp.; assembly: GCA_964400715.1. Taxonomy (GTDB): domain Bacteria; phylum Campylobacterota; class Campylobacteria; order Campylobacterales; family Sulfurimonadaceae; genus Sulfurimonas. Next base: position 13,027 of record CAYNVR010000022.1, on the reverse strand, counting down.
TCAACATAAAAAGATGGTTGAAGAGTCTCATAGTTTGTTATGAGTGTATGTGAAACAAGGATTAGCACAAGCACAAAGATGGGAAGCCCCATTCTAAGTGCAAGTTTGAAGCGATACTCTCGCTCTTTTATCTGTGGAAGTAACATCTAAACATCTAAATGTTTAACATCTTTTGCATGTGTTTCTATATAGTTACGACGAGGTTCAACCTCATCACCCATAAAAAGGGTAAAAGATTCACTAGCTATCTCTGCATCTTCAATAGTTACTTGAAGTAACACACGGTTTTGCGGTGTCATTGTAGTTTCCCACAACTGCTCTGGGTTCATCTCACCAAGACCTTTGTATCTTTGTATATATGCACCCTTTTTAGCATAATCTTTTACATCTTCTAAAACTTCTATGATATCTTTGTCAAAGTCTAAATCCCACTCTTTGATTTTGTTGTAAACATACTGTGCTTCAACAAAATGTGGAGCTGAGAAAAGTTCATCATTTACTATGAGTTCCTCCATACCATCTTCTGTTTGAACAAAAAGATGTATATTTTCTTCATCTATTGTATGTGTCAATATGTTGTTGTTTATAGATGCTAAAAATTTCTTAATCTCTTCAAACATAGTTTGATTGTCTAGTCCAACTATATCTGGATTTTCTATGAAATATCTTATGAGATTTACAAGTGAGTATCTTCTTTCAAGTGCTTCTAGTGAGCTTTGGTAGTGGTCAACCATCTTAAAAAATGCTACAAGGTCGTTTCGTCCTATACTCTCAACTTCTAGTGACTCTACCCCGTTTTTAATAAGATACTCATTCATATCTTTGTCATCTTTAAAATATATCTCTGTTTTTTTACCTTTTGCATATCTGTAAAGTGGTGGTTGAGCCAAGTAGAGGTAACCTTTTTCTACAATATCTCTAAAATATCTAAAAAAGAAAGTTAAAAGCAGAGTTTGGATGTGGCTACCATCTACATCGGCATCGGTCATGATGATGATTTTGTGGTAGCGAAGTTTATCTTCATTGTACTCTTCACCTATCCCACAACCCATAGCTGTTATCATATTTGTAATCTCATCAGATTTTAAAATTTTCTCTAAACGAGCTTTTTCTACATTTAAAATCTTACCTTTTAGAGGTAATATAGCTTGAAAAACTCTATCACGACCCATCTTTGCAGAGCCACCAGCAGAGTCTCCCTCCACCAGGTAAAGCTCACAGATAGAAGCATCTTTACTTTGACAGTCTGCTAGTTTTCCTGGTAATGTTCCAACACTCATAGAGTCTTTTCTGCGAGTTAACTCTCTTGCTTTTTTAGCAGCTTCACGACCCCTTGCAGCCATGAGAGCTTTTTGAACTATCGCTTTTGCTTCAAGTGGATTTTCTTCAAAGTATTTGCTCAAAATCTCATAAGTTTGTTTTTGAACAAGTGGGCGAACATAAGTGTTTCCAAGTTTTCCTTTTGTTTGTCCCTCAAACTGAGGTTCTGGAACTCTTGCTGAAACTATGGCAATGAGTCCCTCTTTTACATCTTCACCACTTATTTTTACATCTTTTTCTTTTGCTGCTCCATTTTTAGAGTTGTAGTTAGATATAACTCTTGTAAGACCTGCTCTAAAACCAGCTTCATGTGTTCCACCATTTGGAGTTCTGATGTTGTTTACAAAAGAAGCAAGTTTTTCTTCGTAAGAGTCGTTGTACATAAGAGCTATGTCAAACTCTATGTCTTCAACTTTTGCACTAAAAGAGTAAACATTTGCAACTTTTGTTCTTTTGTTCATATCTTCAACATATTGTGCTATCCCACCTTCAAAGTGGTAAACCTCTTTTGTGCCTGTTCGCTCATCGTTAAATTTTATAGTTATAAACGGGTTTAGGTAAGCTAACTCTTTAAACCTTTTAGCTAGGTATTCATATTCAAAAGTTGTTGTTTCTGTAAAAATCTCTGGGTCAGCTTTAAACTCTATGGTTGTTCCAGATTTTCTAGTATCTCCTGTTATTTCAAGAGGTTTTTGAGGTATCCCTTTTTTAAAATCTTGTTCATGGATTTTACCATCTCTGTGGATAGTCATATGGAGTTCAGAAGACAGAGCATTTACAACAGAAACACCAACACCGTGAAGACCACCAGAAACTTTATATGTATCTTTGTCAAATTTACCACCAGCATGTAAAACTGTTAAAACAACTGTTGCTGCACTCATATTTTCTGTTGGGTGCATATCTGTTGGAATACCACGACCATTATCGCTAACTCTACATGTACCATTTTTTGTAAGTGTTACAGTTATGGTGTTACAATACCCTGCCATAGCTTCATCTATGGAGTTATCTATAACTTCATAAACAAGGTGGTGAAGACCTCTGTGACCTGTATCACCTATGTACATCCCTGGTCTTTTTCTAACTGCTTCAAGCCCTTTTAGGACTTTGATATTACTTGCACCGTAGTTTTGCTCCATATTTTCTCCTTAAAGTACTATTGGCATTATAACCGTTATAAAGTTGTTATCTTTAACAACAAATGGTAAGTTTTCTTGGTTTAGTTCTATTTCAAACTCTTGTGAATCTATTTGGTTTAAAAAATCTAAAATATATCTGCTATTTACTGCTATTGAAAATTGTTCAGAAATAGGAGTTGGGTTTTGGATTTGTGTTTTTGCTTCTGTATTGTCATCACTTATAGCTTCAAAAATTATATTTTTAGAATCGAAAGTGATTTTAATTTCGTTAGAAACAGTTGTTATCTGTTTAATAGCTTCTATAATTTCTTTTTTTGGTAGTTGAAGTTTAAAATTTATATCTTTTGGAATTATTCTTTTGTATTCAGGATATTTTCCATTTGTAAGTTTTGTGAAAAATGTATATTGTTGTGAGTGTATGAGAAGGTAAGTTTCATCGTAATAGAGTTCTATATCTTCAAAAAATAGTTTTTGAATTTCTATAATAGCTTTTCTAGGGATAATTAAAGATAGTTCATTTTCAGAACTATTTTGAATGTTAATAACAGCTAGTCTTTTTGTATCTGTTGCTACAAAACTTATTGCATCTTTTTTGATGTCTAGTAAAGAACCGTTTAGTTCAAATTTTGGATTGTTTGTATCTATGGCAGGTGTTATTTTTTTTAGAGATTCTATTAGTTTGTGAGATTCTATTGATATTTTTGGTTTTCCTTCATAAGTTGGGAAATTTGGAAACTCGTTGTATGCAAATGTCGGTAGTTTAAAGTTTGAACTATTTTGGGTAATTTGAAGATTGTTGTTGATTGTTTCTAAGTTTATATCTTCATCTTTTAAAATTTTTACTATATCTAGAAATTTTTTACCATTTGCAGTTATAGTTCCTTCTTCTTGAATGTTTACTTGGGTTGTTGTAACTTCAAAACCTATCTCATGGTCTGTTGCTTTTATTGTGAGTGAATTGTTTTTTGCATCTAGATAGATGTGAGATGTGATTTGTGAAGTATCTTTTTTTTCTAAAAAAGGTGTTGCAGATGAAAGAATGTTTTCTATAATGCTTTTTGATACAGTTATTTTCATACTTAATCCCTATATATTTTATAAATTTTTAGTAGTTAGTAGTAAGTTGATGTGATTGTGTGAATAGCTACTTTATCCCCTTACTACAAAGGTTAAAATGATGTGTTGAACTTTTTTTGAGTTATTCACATCTGTTCACTTTTATAATTATATCTTTTTTTATCATTTTTATAAAGTTTTAATTTGATTGTGATTTGATTTTGTTGCTTAACTCATCTATTTTTACTTTAAAATCTTCATTTGTTTCAATGAGTTCGTTGATTTTTTTGAGTGTATGACTTATAGCTGTATGGTCTTTCATACCAAAATATTGAGCTAGTTGAGTGATGGTATTTTGAGTTAGTTCACGACAAAGGTAGATTGCTATTCTTCTTGCATAAACTATGTTTTTACTTCTACCTTTTGATTTTATCTCACTAGGTTTTATGTTGAGGTCTTTTGCAACACTCTCTGTTATGGTATCTAGTGTAAGTGAAGCTTTATTTTCTCCAACTATATCTTTTAGTATATTTTTTGTAAAATCTAAATCAATATCTACATGTATGAGTTGAGAGTAGGCATGTAGTCTTGAAAGTATCCCCTCTATCTCACGAACATTGCTGTCGATGACAGTTGCTATGTAGTTGATGATATCTTTGCTTAGTTTTACTTTGTTTATTTCACATTTTTTTTCTATGATGGCGATTTTTGTTTCAAGTTCTGGTGGTTGGATATCTGCTACAAGCCCCCATTCAAAACGGCTTTGGAGCCTCTCTTCTAGTCCTGCTATCTTTTTAGGATGTTTATCTGCTGTGAGGATTATCTGTTTGCCTTTACCTTTTAGAGCTTCAAAGGTGTGGAAAAACTCCTCTTGAAGTGATTCTTTGTTGCTTAAAAATTGTATGTCATCTATGAGCAGGACATCACATTTTCTGTATTTTTCTTGAAATCTGTCCATATTTTTGTTTTTTAGGTGTCTTACAAAATCGTTTAGAAACTGCTCAACAGTTGTGTAGATAACAATTTTGCCCTCATCTTGAAAAACATTTCCAGCTGCTTGCATAAGGTGTGTTTTACCAAGTCCAACACCACCGTAGATAAATAGTGGATTGTAAACTTTACCAGCATTTTCACTCACACTCTTTACCGCAGCATATGCAAACTGGTTGCTTCCACCAACCATAAAATTGTCAAATGAGTATGAAGGGTTTAGAAGTGAGTGTGATGGTTTTTTATTTTCAACATTTTTTTTAGGTGAGGCTTTTATCTCTTGTTTTGAGTTTTTGAGAGCAATTTGTACATGTACTTTCATCTGTGTTTTTATCTCAAACAGATGGGCTATTTTGTCTGTGTATTTACTTTTTATCCAGTTTGCTATGAGGGCATTTGGTGCATAATATACTGCTAAATCACTAGCAGATGCCTCTTCATCGTAAACTAATTGTTTTATATATCTGTTGTACTCAGTCTCTTTTAGTTCCTCTTTTAGTAGCTTTAAAACCTCTTGACCTATATTCACACCAAAACCTTATTTAAGAATTAATATGTGAATAGTACCGTTTAGTTCCATAAACTACGGTTAAAGTAGTGTGAATAACTTAGATATGTGAATAGTGAATAACTTTTTAAAATGTGTTATTCACTATTTTTTTATTTGGAGTAGAGTAGTGTGAAAGGTAGAAGTTCAGAAAAAACAACTGCTCTTGCATTTTCATTTACATTTGGCACAAGTTTTTTTATGTTTATCGGTTTTTCTCTTTTGATGGCATTTGTAAAATTTCCATCCATAACTCCAACTCTTTGTTGTTGAAAATATAGTCTATTGTTTACACTTAACCCCTTTTAAAGTGTTTATTTTTTAAACAGTTAGTTTTTCAACTTCTAAAATAAGTTTTTCTAAATGGTTTATAACTATTTGTTTGTTTTTTTGGTGTTGCTCTTTTGTATATGTTTGAAACTCTTTTTCATATTTAGATACTATTTCGTAAAGGTTATGAAACCTTAGATTTGCAGATATACCTTTTATGGTGTGTAAAAGGTACTCATCCATATCTTGAATTTTTAGTTTTTGAATCATCTCTCTTGCTGTTTCACAGAAAGTTATGAGAATTTTTAAAATAGTTTTCTCCTCTGGTATAAAAAGTTCTTTACACAATGTTTTTGTATCTATATAATCAAAACTTAGATATTTTTTTAAAATTTTATCTAGCTCTTTTGGAACTATTGGTTTGTATAATGTTTCATCTATACCAGCTTTTTTAAATGAGTCTATATCTGTTTGTATAACATTTGCAGAGAGTGATACTATGGGTTTGTTATAGTTTTGTGCTCTTAGTTGTTTTGTAGCACTTATGCCATCTAAAACAGGCATATTTATATCCATTAAAATTAGGTCAAAATTTTCTGTTTGTGCTTTTTCTATCGCTTCTTTACCATTAGAAACTATTGTGTAGTCTATATTTTTTTCTTTAAAAATTAAGCTCATTAGCATTTGATTTGTTTCATTATCTTCTGCTAAAAGTAATTTACCGTTATATGTGTTTGTACTAACTGTTTTGTTTTGTGTTATGGCTTCTTGTTTGTTTAGTTCATTTTCTAAAATTTCAACTTCTAAATCAAAGTAAAATTCACTACCTTTGTTTTCAATACTTGTTACATGTAGTTTTGAACCCATTTTTTCTATGTATTGGCTACTTATGGCAAGTCCTAAACCAGTTCCACCAAATTTTCTACTAATGGAATTATCTGCTTGTGAAAAAGGTTGAAATATATTTTTAAGTTTTTCAGGAGCTATCCCAATGCCACTGTCTTTAACAATAAAAGATATTGTAGCTTTGTTGTTTTGTATCTTTTTTAAAGAGACTTGTACCATAACTTCTCCACCATCTTGTGTAAATTTTATGGCATTGCTAATGAGGTTGTTCATAACTTGTTTTATCCTTTGTATATCACATTTTACAAGTTTTGGGATATTAGGGTCTATAAAATGGTAGTAATCTATTTTTTTATTATTTGCGATAGATTCAAAGGTAGATAGAGTTACTTTTAACTCTTTTAAAATCTCTGTTTTTGTTTCAAAAATAGAGATTTTGCCACTCTCTATTTTTGAAAAATCTAAAATATCATTTACTACATGTAGAAGTGTTTGACCATTTGTGTGGATAATATCTATATATTTTTTTGTATCTTCATCTAAATTTTTTGTTGAGAGTATCTCTGTAAAACCGAGTATAACATTTAGTGGAGTTCTTATTTCGTGACTCATATTTGCCAAAAACAGAGATTTAGCTTGTTCAGATGAGTATGCTTTTAGTAAAGCTATTTCAAGATTTGTTATGTCAGATAGGTTAATAATATATTCAGAGTTTATTTGTTTGATAGATAGGTTAAAGGTTCTTATTTGTCCATCTTTTGTTTTGATTTTTACTTTATGTTGTTTTTTTTGATGGTTCTTTACTACTTCATCTATCCAGTTTTCAGATTTTGTTACATAGCCATCTTCTTGTATAAATTTATCACAAATACATTTGTTATTGTTTTTAAAATCTTCAAAGTTTTTATAGTCAAGGTATTCAAACAATTTTTTGTTTACACGAAGCATACCTTTTGTTTTTGAAGCATATATAACAATGTTATCTTGGTTATCAAATATGGCTTTTATAAGTTTTTCTTTTTCTCTCATCTTTTTTTGAGCTAACACCTGTTTTGTTATATCTTGTCTAATAGCTATAAACTCTTCGATATTGTTATTTTTATCTAAAAGGGGCAAAATAGTTGCATTTACATAGTATATAGAGCCATCTTTTGCTTTGTTTGAAAGGGTACCTTTCCAAACTTTTTTGTTTGTTATAGTTGTCCATATCTTTTTAAAGATAAATGATGATATCTTTTTATTTCTTATTATATTGTGGTTTTTACCAATGAGTTCATCTTTTGAGTATTTACTAACTTTACAAAAATTTTCATTGACATATGTAATAATTCCATTTTTATCTGCTTTTGAAACTATTGAAGATTCATCTACGGCTAATTTGTATTGATTTAATAGCTTTGTATTTACATCTAGTTCATTTGATGTTTGCTTAATAAAATGTGTAAGAGCATCAAAGGTCATATTTTTTTCTATGGTGATTTTTTTTGAATTGTTTTTAACCTTTTTAGAGTTTTCAGATAGAACTAAAATAGTTGTTGTACAGTTTAGTAGAGCATTGTTTTTTGTAGTGCTGTAAAATTCACCATATGTGAAAAGTCCCGCTGTTGGGGCTATGTTTTCAAAAAAGGAGAACTCATTTTCTAAAACTTTTCCAAGTAATCTTTTTCTAGCAATGCATGAAAAAATATATATAGCTTGTGCGGGTTTTTGTAAAAGTTCTTTGTTTATTTGGCTTGCACCTGAGATTACAGAAGATGCATTTGAAAAACCAAACTGTACTTTTTGCCCCTCTTTTATTGGACCAGCAAAGATTATGGAACTACCTTCAATTGTCATAGGTGTTCTAGAAACAGTTGTTTTTCCTTCTGTGTAAACTAATTGTATATCAGAGAGTGTAGAGGCTTTGTTTTTAAATATATCATCCCCTAGATATTTCTTAAAAAACTGTATAGCTTTTAGATTATCTATGGTGTTGATTTTGTTGCCATTAGATGAAGTTATGGTAAATTCTTTACCTATGGGTGACCAGTTTAGGTTGTATTTGTTGTTTGCATAGAGTTTTTTACCACTAAAAGAGACTCCAATAGCACCTTTTTGGTATATATTTGTACCTAAAAATACAAATGTTTGTTGTAGTAAAAACCTGTCACCAGCTAAACCACCAGCTATGATGAGTTTTTTATTTTGTTTTTTTATGCCACTTATAAAACCTTCATAATCTTCCCCTAAAAGACCTTCACTAAGAACTATTGAAGCTTTTGTATGTTTGGAAGATATAGTTTTAGATAGTTCTTTTCCACTTTTATTTGTTATCTTTTCACTATAAGCTACTTTTAGCTTTGTGTGTTTAAATAAAGATAGACTAACGATAGTTTCATCATCATACATTTTCGCATGTGAAATTTCACCAGCAGTTGTAGAACCTATGATGATGGCATCTTTAAAATCTTTTTGTAGTTGGTTTAAAATATTTTGTATAACTTGTTTGTTAGTGTGTGATGTGAATAGTTGAATAAGTTGTGATTTGTAGTTCTCTTTTTTTGACTGTTTTAATGCTTTTTTATAACTTTTTTTATCTTTAAAACTAAAAGTTAAATGTTTCATACTCTCTACCTTGTGTTTAGTAGAGAGTATTTTAGGGTATATCCGCTTTAACTAAACTGTGAAACTAAGTTTGTAAGGTTTGTCTCATCCAAAGCACCAGAGTTTTTAAACACCTCTTTACCATCTTTAAATACCATCAAAGTTGGTATGCTTTGTATGTTAAATCTTCCACCAAGTTGTGGTTCGTTTTCTGTATTTACCTTTACAAAAAGAGTTTTTAGTGGAAACTTAGTAGCAACTTTTGAAAAAGTTGGAGCCATCATTTGACAAGGCCCACACCAAGGAGCCCAAAAATCAACTATAACAGGTATGTCGCTATTTACTATGACTTCATCAAAGTTAGTGTTTGTTAGTTCTATAACTTTATTATCTAACAGTGAGTTTTTACACTTACCACAGTTGGCTTTTTTATAACTATCTTTTTTTGGAATGTTATTTACACTTAAACAATGTGGACAAATTACTCTCATTTTTTCCTCCTATTTAGATTTTAATGGTTGTCATCTCTTTTACAGCATAACCCAAAACACATATAAATAGAGTTGAAAGAGATATTATGACAAATGTTGACATTATAAGTCCTTGATAATTTTAGTATTTTTTTTAATAGCTTTAATCAATAAAATTAAACCAACTATTATAACAAAATCTATAAAAGAACCTATCCAAAAGTAATTGTCAATATCATTAACTTCCTCTTTTTTAATCAAGGAACCAGTTATAACAACAACTAATCCTATACCAATACTAAAAAATAATCTCAAAGTATTTAAGATTTCTTTTACTTCATCAATTTTAGCCATAATTATACCCTAAAATTATTGACAGCCAACACACTCCATACTTCTGTCCTCTACATCATTTGCCACTTCTGGTGATTGGCTTCTTAGGTAGTATGTAGATTTTAGTCCAAGTTTCCATGCTAACATGTAGATTTCGTTTAGGTATCTTCCACTTGCTTTGTCAAGTGTTATGAAGATGTTTAAGCTTTGCCCTTGGTCTATCCATTTTTGGCGGATAGCTGCTGCTTTTACTAAGATAGTTTGGTCAAGCTCATAAGCTGGTGTGTAGTAAGCCCAAGTATCTGGTGATAGTTTTGGAACTACAACAGGTATGAGTCCACTTAGGTTCTCTTCAAACCATTTTCTTTTAAATACAGGCTCTATCGCTTGTGTTGTTCCAGTTAAGATAGATATGGAACTCGTAGGTGCTATCGCCATTAGGTATCCATTTCTCATACCATTTTCTTTTACCTTTTTACGAAGAGCTTCCCAGTCATAAGTAGATGCAAAAAGCCCACCTCTATCTACAAGTTTTGCAACCTCTGCATTTGTATGGTCATGAGGCATTATCCCTTTGCTCCATTTACTACCTTCAAACTCAGGGTAGCAACCTTTCTCTTTTGCCAAGTCAGATGAAGCATTGATTGCATTGTAACTTATAGCTTCCATCAGTTCATCTATCTTGTCAAAATGTTCTTGACTTCCCCACATAATCCCAGCTTCTGCAAGCATTTGAGACTCACCCATCACACCAAGACCTATGGAACGGCTTTTCATATTTGTTCTTTTTACTTTCTCAACAGGGTAGAAGTTTAGGTCTATAACATTATCCAAACATCTTATAGCTGTTGGAACTATGCGGTCTATATCCTCTTTTGTGTTTATCTTAGAAAGGTTTACAGAAGCTAAGTTACAAACAGCTGTTAGTCCATCTGTTTTTTCTTTTTCCACTACAAATATAGGCATACCACCAAGTGAGTCAAGAGCAGTAACCTTTTTGGCAGGTTTTTCTATGCCACTATCAAGTTTTACTATCTCATCTTCTTCATAACTAACACTCTCACCATTTTCAAATATAAATTTGATTTTATAGTGGTTTGGTTCTGTATTTTGAAAAATCTCTGTGCATAGGTTTGAGCTTCTTATAACACCTTTATGGTTGTTAGGGTTAGTTTTGTTAGCATTGTCCTTAAAACATAAAAACGGTGAACCTGTTTCAAAGTAAGAAGTAAGGATTTTTTTCCACAAATCTTTTGCTTTTATCTTCTCTTTGATGATGTTTTCATCTTTTTCAAGTTCTATATATCTGTTAGTAAACTCTTCACCATAAAGTGTAGATAGTTCTCTAACATCATAAGGGTCAAAAAGTGTCCAGATGGCATCTTCTTGAACTCTTTGCATAAAAAGGTCATTTAACCAAAGGGCAGGGAAGAGGTCGTGAGCTCTTCTTCTTTCTTCACCAGAGTTTTTCTTTAAGTCTAAAAAGTCATTTATGTCTATGTGCCATGGTTCAAGGTAAACTGCTATCGCACCTTTTCTTGTTCCAAGTTGGTCAACTGCTATGGCTATGTCGTTTGTTATCTTTAAAAATGGCACAGTTCCACCAGCTGCATTTTTATGCCCATCTATGTAGCTACCCATAGAACGAACCCCAGTCCAGTCCCAACCTATACCACCACCAAATTTAGAAAGCATCGCCATCTCTTTGTAAGCATCAAAAATCCCTTCTATGTTGTCTGGTGTTGAACCTATGTAACAAGAGCTTAGTTGGTGTCTTGGTGTTCTTGCATTGCTTAGTGTTGGAGTAGCAAGCATAACTTCAAATTTGCTTATCATATTGTAAAACTTGATAGCCCATTCTTGTCTGTTTTGTTCCCTTTGAGCTAAAAACATAGCTATCGCCATAAACATATGTTGTGGTAGTTCAATAGGGTTTGAGTTTTTGTCTTTTATGAGGTATCTGTCATAAAGAGTTTTTATACCAAGGTAGCTAAACTGTAAGTCTCTTGAAGTATCTATATGTTTTTCAAGCTCATCCAAGTCATACATCTCTTTTAGACCAAGCAGTAAGCGACCCTCTTTTTCCCCTTTTTCAAAATACTCTTTTAATGAACAATACCCAGTAAAACCGTTTACCTGATGATAAAGGTTGTATAAAAAAAGTCTTGAAGCAACAAAAGTCCAGTTTGGAGCATCTATGTCTATCTTATCAACAGCAGTTTTTATAAGAGTTTCTTGTATCTCTTTTGATGTTATACCATCACGAAAATGCAAATGTGCATCAACTTCAAGTTCACTTTGAGAAACATTTTCCAAACCTTCAACAGCCGCAGAAGTGTACTTTTGTATTTTTGTGATGTCCAATGGTTCTGTTCTTCCATTTCTTTTTATAACTGTTATCATAAAGGTTTTTCCTATGTAGAGAAGTATAAAATTTCCTATTTTTTTATTAAAATAAAGAGATAAAAAATTTCATTTTTGGAGGGGAATTTTACCCAAAAAATGTTGAGTAATTTCTGAAAAAAAATAACTTTTCAATAGTGTAAGAATGGGGTTGAGAACTATTGTATGATATAATACTTTTTATATAATTTAAAGGGTTAAATTATGCAAAATATACAGATAAACAATGCAGAAGCTGAGAACTATATAAAAAGTGTTTATGGTAACAACACTGCAAATTTGATAGATGATTTTTTACTTTTTGTAAAAACTGAACTTGTTTCAAAGGAGTTAAAAAAAGGGTTTAATGAGGTTGAGGTATATAAACATCACAATGTAGTTTTAACTGATGCAACAGATTTTTTAGATGAACTAAAAAATGAACATTAAAGTTACAGATATCTTTAAAAAGAGTTTTAAGAAACTGTATAAAAAAGATAGATATTTGTTAGATGAGTATGAAACACTTTTAAAAAAATTACAGATAAATCCAACTCTTGGCACTCACATATCAGATGGTAGATATAAGATAAGAGTTCAAAACCGCTCAAACAACAAAGGTAAAAGTGCTGGTTATAGAGTTATAACATATACAAAAATAGAAAATACTTTACTTTTGGTTTATATCTATTCAAAAAGTGATATGGAAAATATAGTAGATAAAAAAGTAGATGAGATTATAAGAAATTATCATTAGAGGTTTATGAAAAACCTCTAATAGTTATTTAAACACTCTTTTAAAGATAGCATCTACATTTTTAGTGTAGTAGTCGTAGTTAAAACACTCACGGATTTGCTCTTCACTTAGCTTACTTCTAAGCTCTTCATCTGCTAAAAGGTGGTTAAGGTAGAGTGATTCACCTTTTTCATTTACAGTTGGGCGACCTTGTTGTATCTCTTCCCAAACTTTCATAGCATTTCTTTGAACAATTTTGTAAGCATCTTCACGACTAACACCTTGAAGTGGCAGTTCAAGTAAAACTCTTTGAGAGAAAACAAGTCCACCAGTTAGGTTTAGGTTTTTCATC
>CAYNVR010000021.1:0-14663 GCA_964400715.1 uncultured Sulfurimonas sp. | reverse complement strand
AACTATTTTTACCTTATGAACAGTTCCCTTGGTTTAAAGATAAAACTATTAACGATATTACAAAAGTTGAGAGTTTTGGAGAAGGTCACCTATATTGGGAAAACTTAGATGTAGATTTAAGTTTAGAGATGATTGAACATCCTGAAAGATTTCCACTTCAAGCACATATATAATGATGTTTTGATAGTTAATCCCACAAAACACTAACCCCATACTCACTGTCTAAAACTACAAATTTTTTGTAGTAGATTTTTTTGCCGTATTTTTTGCTTATGAGTTCTACTTCTAAGCTTTCATCTTTTAAAAGGGTTCTTATATCTTGGTAGGTGAACCATTTGCCATAGCGACTTAGTGCATTTTGCCATATTTTGAAGCTACATGTAGAATCTGGTGTGAGTTCGTACATCTCTCCATCTTCGCTGTACCATGAGGCATTTGTACATGCAAAAAGCTTTACTTTTTTGCCATAGACTACTTTTTCTCTAACTTCTATCTGTCCATCTTCACAGTTGGGGCATTTTCCTAAAATCATATAAAATTGTAACAAAACTATGTTAAACTTTTTGCATGGATAAAAGATTAACACATTTTTGTACTCTTTTAAAAGAGCAAAAATTCTATGAAGCTCATGAGATTTTGGAAGAGGTTTGGTTTGGTAGGCGTTTTGAAGATGATGATGAGATAAAGTTTTTAAAAGGTCTCATAAATGCTTCTGTAAGTTTTGAGTTAAAAAAGCGGGGTAGGGTAGGAGCATCTAAAAAAGTTTGGAAAAACTACTTAAAATATCGTCAGCTTTTTTATCGTTTTAGTTCACCATATAAGAACAGTTATTATGAAACTATGCGATTTATTGATAGTTTTTTTTAGATAATAAATTGTCAAATAAAATTTTATAATAATAAAAATTATATAATAAAATATTATTTTTCAACTGTGTTCCTTTCTGTAACAAATAGCAACTTTCTTTTAGAAAAACCACTTTCTATTTTACAAATTTATGTATACTGCTCATTACAAAAAAGTTGTTATAACCTCCTATAATACGGAGTTATAACCTTTATAACCTAAAAAGGAATATAACTATGAGTAATAATACTTATCTAAAAGATTCTGAGATAGTATCTAATGAACCAAAGTTAGATAGAAGAGATTTTTTTAGAAAAACTGCTGTATTTGGAGCGAGTGCATTAGCGGGAACAAGTATCTTTGCAAGTGAAGATGACCCAGCTATTATGCATCATCCAAAGTGGGGACAAAAATGGGGCGACCCTGTTACTAAAAATCTTTATGGTATGCCATCTAAGTATGAGCATAATGTAACTAGAAGATACACAAAGTTACTTGCATCTGGAAATTTTAGAGCGTCTATCGCGGTTTCACCTATACAAGATTTAAAAGGGATAATAACTCCAAATGGACTTTTTTTCTCCCGTTCACATGGTGGGGTTGCTCACATAGACCCCAATGAGTTTCGTTTGATGATACACGGACTTGTTGAAAAACCTATTGTTTTAACACTTGACCAGTTAAAAAGATACCCTAGTGTGACAAGAACACACTTTATAGAGTGTCCTGCAAATGGTGGGCAAGAGTGGAGAGCTCCACAGTATAACTCTTTACAGTTTTCAAAAGGTTTTATGAGTTGTGCAGAGTGGACAGGTGTTTATCTAAAAACTATTTTGGAGGATTTAGGTTTAAAACCAGAAGCTCAGTGGATGCTTGCAGAGGGTAGTGACAACTCAGAGATGGGTAGAACTATACCGATAGACAAGGTTTTAGATGATGCTATGATAGTTTATGGACAAAATGGTGAAGCTCTTCGTCCAGAACAAGGGTATCCGGTTCGTTTACTTCTTCCAGGTTGGGAGGGTAACCTTTGTGTGAAATGGTTAAAGAGACTTGAATTTGCAAGTGAGCCATTTTACTGTAAAGAGGAAACTTCAAAATATACTGCTTTAAAACCAAACGGTAAAGCTGTTCAACACTTTTATGCAAATGAGGTAAACTCAACTGTTACTTCACCTTCACCAGAGAGAGATTGGAGTGACTTACAAGATGGTGATTTGGTAGAGATAGAGGGTCTTGCATGGTCTGGTATGGGAACTATTACAGGTGTTGATTTATCTTTTGATGGTGGAAAAACATATGTGGAAGCTAAACTAAAAGGTTTGGTATTGCCAAAATGTTGGACTCGTTGGAGCTACATGTATAAATATGAAAAAGGAAAAACTCTTTTACTTACATCTCGTGCTATGGACGATGCGGGTTATATTCAACCAACTGTTGATGAAGAAACAGGAATTATGGGTGTTGAGAGTGTATATCATAGAAATGGTGTTGAGACTTGGGAAGTTACACCAGAAGGAAAGGTAAATCATGTTCAAATTAGATCGTAAGTTAATTATCTCTGCAACAGCAATGAGTGCTGCGGCTCTTTTTGTAACTGGTTGTATGGGTGGTGCTAAACCATCACAAAATACAGTGGCAAAGCCATCTATTGATGGTGGGGTTTATTATCCTATTGTAAATGGTAAAACAAGTGTTTATCGTGTAAATGAAGATAGTTTAAAAGGTGGTTACTCTTATGGTAGAGTTCCAACTAAAAATGAGTTAAAAGCTTGGGATAAAGATATTATGCCAGATGGAACAGGTTTACCAGAGGGTAGCGGTTCTGTTGAAGAGGGTGAAGAGATATATGAAGCTAAGTGTGTAAGTTGTCATGGTGACTTTGGTAGTGGTGGAGGTGGATACCCTGCACTTTCAAAAGGTAATGCTTATGATATGCAAAAAACTTTGACAAATCAGAGAAATAAACCAGATGCAGATGGTCCTGTTCGTGTATTTGGTTCTTACTGGCCACAAGCTAGTACACTGTTTTGGTACATAAAAGATGGTATGCCACACCCTCGTTCAAAAACTTTGACAGATGATGAAGTTTATGCTCTTAGTGCTTACATCTTAAACATCAATGAGATGGAGATAGATGGTGAAGAGGTAGATGATGAGTATGTACTTGACCGTGAAAAATTCTTAAAAATTAAGATGCCAAACAGAGATGGTTTTGAGCCAAAAATAGATGGTAAAGATGGTCTTAAAAATGTTCGTGCATATTATGCAAACCCATCTAACTTTGGTGCTAAAAAAGTTAAGCCTTCTGAGAGATGTATGAGTGATTGTCAAAAACCAACTGCAAAAGTTGTACATATAAAAGGTGCTGGTATTAGTGATTTTCATCCACCACTTTCAAATGTAAAAGATTTGCCAAAAGAAGAGGGTAAAGGTTTTGATGTTAAAAAAGCATATACAGAAAACTGTGCTATGTGTCATTCAAGTGCTGGTATGGGTGCACCAGTTGTTGGTAACAAAAAAGAGTGGTCAAAAGTTGTTGCTAAGGGGATGAAAGTGGTATATCATAATGGTATAGATGGTATAAATGGTATGCCTCCAAAAGGTGGTAGTAGTTTATCAGATACTGAGTTTAAATCGGTAGTTGATTATATGGTTAATTCAAGTAAATAAAAAAGGAAAAAACTATGCAAAGAAGAAAATTTTTAAGTTTAACTCTTGGTGCTTTGGCACTATCTGTTGTACCTGCGAGTGTAAAAGCAGAGGATTATAGAAAATCTAAACCAACTGTATGGACAGCTCACAGTGTTGAAGATGCTATGGAAAATCTTTATGGAACATCTGAGACTATTGAGGAAGGTGTTACACTTGTAGCACCAGATGTAGCTGCAAATGGTGGTGCTGTTCCTGTATCTGTTACATCAGATATAGATGCTAAATCTGTTGCTATTTTTCAAGATGCAAATCCTGAAAGTGCTGTTTGTGTTTTTGATATAGGTGAGTATGGTGTTGTTGATTTTTCTATAAAAATGAAGATGAAAGAATCAGGTGCTGTAACTGTTGTTGTTCAAGGTAAAGATGGAAAACTTTATTCTGCGACAAAAGATATGGATGTTGCTCTTGGTGGTTGTGAAGGCTAATCTCAAACAAAAAAGTAAAAAAGGAAAATTATGAAAGTAAAAGCAAGAATTAAAGGTGATGTAGTAGAAGCAAAAATCAGAATGACTCACAAGATGTGGACATATGATATTGCAGAGAAAAAAACAGGTAGTAGAGATAATGCTGAGTTTATAACGCACGTAACAGGTGTTGTAAATGGTAAAGTTGTTTTAGATGTATCAACATCTCAGTTTTTATCTAAAAACCCTATCTTGAAGTTTAAATTTAAGTCAGCTGTATGTAAAGCTGGTGACAAGTTGGAGATAACTTGGGTAGATAATCAAGGTAACACAAAAACTAAAAAAGGTAAAATCAAGTAGGACACTACTTGGTTTGCCAATATAAAGTAAAAAGATGAGAATTTTATCTATATTTTTAATTTTATCTGCGGTTATTTTTGCAAGGGATATTGATATCAACAAAAAACTTCAACAGCTTGATGATACTAAAAAGTATCTTTATGTTTACCTTCATCGTGTTGGGTGTGGTTATTGTAGCTCTATGGAGGAGTTTACACTTGATGATGACTTGGTTAAAGAGTATGTGGCTAAAAAGTTTATGTTTGTTCAGATTAATGTTTCTTATGATGATACAGTTTACTTTAAAGATTTTAAAGGGACAAGTAAAGAGTTTGCAAAACATATAGGTTTTAATTTCTACCCATCATCTTTGTTTTTTGATAAAAATGGAAAGATGATAGAAGCAAAACCTGGTTATGTAGATGAAGTTCCTTTTTTGAAGTATCTAAAATCTATCTATGGGGAAAAGTAGATGTCAAAAGTGTTAAAGTTGTATATCTCTCACAGTGAAGTAGATAGTTTTGAAGTGGATGATGCAGGGGTTGTTTTAGACAAAAACTATGGTAAAGATGAAAACAGAGCTATCCTTGTAACAACTACAAACAGTTATGAGATAGCAAAACAAAATGGTATAGAAGCAGATTTTGGAGCTTTGGGTGAGAATATTTTGATAGATGTTGATATCTACCATTTAAAGCCAACAGATAGGTTTAAAATAGGTGGGGCATTGTTTGAAGTAACTCAAAACTGCACAATGTGTAAAAGTCTTGCAAAAATAGACTCAAAACTTCCTAAATTACTAAAAAATGACAGAGGTATTTTTGTAACTCTTGTTTCGCAAAAAAGCAAAATAAATCTTGGTGATGAGGTGATTGTGCTATAATGGCACTATGAATACAGCAAACCTTATAATAGTTATCTTTTTTTTAGTTTTTGTTCTTGGGTTTTTACTATTTTTATTTTTTAAAAATAAAAAAAAGAGTAAGCCTATTTATAAAAAAGTTGTGGACGATACAAAAACAAATTTTGAAAATTTGCTTGAAGTGTTGAAAAATAAAAAATCATCAACACAAGAGTTGAGTGAGTGTATTGATATTTTGTTAAAAGATTATAAAAACATAGAAAATTTTGATAATTATGAAAAAGCTATCATATATCTATGTAACCATCCAAACACAAATAAGAGATTGATTATTAGATTGGATACAACTTTGGAAAAATATAACCCATCTTTTAAAGCAAAAATAGCTTCTGCTTTAAAAATGGGTTTAGATAGCAGAAAAAATCTTACTTAATTTTTTCCATAATGCTATCTACACTAAAACCAAATTTTTCAAACAGTTGATTTGCTGGTGCAGATGCTCCGAAACTATCCATAGCTATCACTTCATCTGCGAGTTTATACCATTCTAAACCTCTTGCTGCTTCGATAGCTACTTTTTTAGTATCTTCTTTTATGATGCTATTTATATACTCTTTGTCTTGTTCTATAAAAAGGTCATAACACGGAACAGAAACAACATTTACAGGAACATCAAGAGAGTTGAGTTTCTCTTTTACATCAAGAGCTAAACTAACCTCACTACCACTTGCCATAAGAGTTATAACAGCATTTTCATCACTAGCTAAAAGGTAACCACCTTTACTAATTTCACCAGCAACACCTTTTGGTAAAACTGGTAGGTTTTGTCTTGAACAAACAAATGCACTCGGAGAGTTTCTCATCTGTAATGCTACTTTCCAAGCCTCTACATTTTCAGCTCCATCTGCTGGTCTCCAAACATAAAAGTTTGGTAATGCTCTAAACTGACTTAGATGCTCAATTGGTTGGTGAGTTGGTCCATCTTCACCAACACCTATGCTATCGTGTGTCCAGATAAAAAACTGCTGGATACCAGTAAGTGCTGCTATACGAACAGCAGGTTTTAGGTAGTCTGAGAACACAAAAAATGTAGCACTAAAAGGTAAAAGCCCACCATAAAGTGCCATAGCATTTACAATCGAAGCCATCGCATGTTCACGGATACCAAAGTAGATGTTTCTACCTTGTGGAAAAACTCCCATATTTTTAAGTTCTGTTTTGTTTGAAGGGCTTAAATCTGCACTACCACCTAAAAAGCTCGGCACTCCCTTAGCTATGGCATTCATAACTTTACCATTTGTCCCTCTTGTTGCTTCTGCTTTGTCAAACTCTGGCCACTCTATGCGAGAAAAATCTGGGTTTTGCAAAGCTTCAAGAGCTTCATTTTGCTCCATAAGAGGCATAGTTTTTAGTGAGTGAGTCCACTCTCTCTCAGCCAAATCACCCTCTTCTATGGCACATCTAAATCTTGCCAACACATCTTCATCTACAAAAAATCTCTTTTCAGGGTCAAATCCAGCTTCTTGTTTTGCTTTTGCTATAACATCATCACCAAGTGGAGCACCATGAGAGTGGTGACTTCCCTCTAACTCACCAGCACCTTTTGCTATAACTGTGTTTGCTATGATTAGAGCTGGTTTTGTTGATGCTTTTGCTTTTGTTATCGCTTCATCTATCTCATCAAAGTTGTGTCCGTCACACTCAAAAACTTCCCAACCTTGTGCTTCAAACCTTTTTGTTATATCTTCACTTATGCTTAAATCTGTGCTACCCTCAATAGTTATGCGGTTTGAGTCATATATAACTATAAGATTGTCAAGTTTGTTATGCCCTGCAATTGAACAAGCTTCATAACTTATACCCTCTTCCAAATCTCCATCTCCACAAAGGCAGTAAACATTGTGGTCTATGATTTTACCTGTTTCAGAGTTTGTTTGAGATCCCATAAACTTAGATGCCATAGAAAAACCAACAGCATTTGCGATACCTTGACCAAGTGGTCCTGTTGTTATCTCAACACCTTTTGTATGCCCATACTCTGGGTGTCCCGGAGTCAAAGAGTCTAACTGGCGAAAGTTTTTTAAGTCTTCTATCTCTAAACCATAACCCCAAAGATAGTAAAGTGAGTAGATAAGCCCCGTGCCATGCCCACCACTAAAAACAAGTCTGTCGCGGTTTATCCAGTTTGGATTTTTTGGATTGTGTTTTAAGTGTTTACTTAAAACTACTGCTATGTCTGCCAAACCCATAGGAGCACCTGGGTGACCAGAGTTTGCTTGTTGAACCATATCTGCTGCGAGAAATCTTATAGTATCTGCCATTTTTTGTTGAAGATTAGGCATTTGTATCCTTCTTGAATGTTGTTTTTAAAGTGTGAAATTATACCATAAATATGAGTCCTCAAATAAAAATTTGAGAACTAATTGCTTTGAAGTTTTTTAGATTAAGGGGAGAATCTTGGAAGTATTATAATATTTAATTGTTACAAAAGTATTACACTATAAAACTTTTTTACTTAGTTTGTAAAGAGATATCTCTATTTTGTGGATAATATTATGGATTTTGTTTATAGTTTGCATTTTATATCCTTTTTTTAGGATACAAAAAGCATATATTGTTCCAATTTAGTTCATAGCTAACAAAAATAAACCAAAAAGTATGCGGTAAACTCCAAAACCCATAAATGTAAACTTTTCTAAAAATTTTAAAAATAGTTTTATAGTTAAGTATGCTACAACAAAAGATACCACAAAACCTATGCCAAGTGTAAGGAGGTTTGTATCGCTAAACTCTTTGTAGTGTTTTAGCAGGTCGTGGGCAGTTACAGCACTCATAACAGGAAAAGCAAGTAAGAAACTAAACTCCGCACTCGCTTTTCTACTAAGTTTTACAAGTAAAGCTCCTATGATGGTAGAACCAGCTCTGCTTGTTCCAGGTATGAGAGCAAAAACCTGTGCAAAACCTATAAACATAGCTTGTTTTAGTGTTACATCTTCTACATTGTTTATAGTTTCTTTCTCATCTGGTATAAAAAACTTCTCTATAACTAAAAAAGCTATACCACCCAAGATAAACATAACAGCCACTACATGTAGGCTAAAAAGCTCTTTGATTTGGTGTGAAAACAAAAATCCAACAGCCCCAATAGGTAAAAAAGCTAAAAATACTTTTACCCACAACTCTTTTTTTTGCAGTGTGAACTTATCTTGATAGTTAAAAAATACAGCCAAAATAGCCGCAAATTGTATAATAACCTCATAAGCTTTCATAGTAGCAGTTTGCTCTAAGCCAAGATACTCACTCGCAACTATGAGATGTCCCGTAGATGAGATGGGCAAAAACTCTGTAAAACCTTCTATGATGCCAAGTGTGATTGTGTCAAAAATTGTCATAAGTTAGTGTGAAGTTCCTTTTGTTTTTGTTGCAAAATGCACATAGATAGAAAATCCAACAGCAAGTATGGCTGTAATGATTGCAAATGTATCAGTTGTCATTGTTTGCTCCTTTATGTAATAAATATAAACCACTCACTCCAACTACAAATATAGCAATGGCAAAAGGTAGATTAAACTCTAAATCTTTTGCAAGAGGTGTGATAAATGCTATGGCAAACATAATTTTTGATAAATCAAGAAGATATTTACCACTCTCTTTTATAAAATCTTTTTTCATAAACACCATTTTAACTTAAAATTAGTAAATTTTGATACAATACGAGGTTTGATTTTGAAATTAGGAAAATAAACTATGTTACTTTTTACACCAGGACCTACACCAGTTCCTCAAAATGTTCGTAATGCTATGGCAGATGAGACTATGCACCATAGAACACCAGAGTTTGAGGCTATATTTGAAAAAACAAGAGCTTATCTTTTTGAACTGTTTAAGACTGATGAGGTAGTTATGCTCTCTTCAAGTGGAACAGGGGCTATGGAGTCTGCTGTTACAAACCTTTGCCATAACACACTTTTAAGCATAAACAGTGGTAAGTTTGGTGAGAGATTTGGCAAGATAGCAAAAGCTCATGGGCTTAAAAATGTAGAGATAAAAAATGAGTGGGATACTCCTGCGAGTGTGGAAGATGTTGTAGAGGCACTTAAAAATAACTCTGAGATAGATGCGATAGCTATACAAGTGAGTGAGAGTGCTGGTGGACTTCGCCACAGTGTTGAAGAGATAGCAAAGGCTGTAAAAGAGATAAACTCTGAGATTATGGTTATAGCAGATGGCATAACAGCAGTTGGTGTTGAAGCCATAGATGTTACAAACATAGACTGTCTTATAGCTGGTAGCCAAAAAGCACTTATGTTACCGCCGGGACTTGCTATCTTGGGTCTTAGTAACAGTGCCATAGAGAAGATAGGTGATGGTAAAGGTTACTACTTCAACTTAGCGAGTGAAGTGAAAAAACAAAGACAAAACACAACAGCATACACAGCTGCTACAACTCTCATCATAGGTCTTTTAGAGATACTTGAAACTATCCAAAACAATGGTGGTTTAGAAAAACTTTATGCAGATACTGCACTAAGAGCAAAAGCTGTTAGAGAGGCTTTAAAAAGTATAGGTTTACACATATACCCTAAAAATCCAGCAAAATCTATGACTACCATAGATGATGAAGATGCAAGTAAGATAAGAACTCTTTTAAAAGAGGAGTTTGAAGTAAATGTTGCTGGTGGACAAGACCATCTAAAAGGTAAGATTTTTAGAATAAACCAGATGGGGCTTATCTCAAACTATGAGATGGCTTGGGTTGTAAACAGTGTAGAGATGTGTTTAGACAAACTTGGTCGTAGAACATATGATGGAACAGCAAATAAAATTTTTAACGAGATAACATTTAAAAAAGAAGCATAATGATACTTGAACACGAGATTCCAAACAAAAGCAAACTTTACTTTGGTAAGAGTGCAAAGGTAAAAAGAGAGGTAGAAAACATAGCGAGTAACATACTTGAAAACAATGGTTTTTTAGAGATAGTTACACCTGTTTTTTCATACCATCAACACCTTAGCATAGCAGATGAAAAAGAGCTTATAAAAATAAACGATGAAAAAAATAACTCTCTTTCACTAAGAGCTGACTCTACCATAGATGTTGTAAGGATTATTCAAAAAAGACTTGGAAGAAATACAACACAAAAAAAATGGTTTTACATACAACCAGTCTATACTTACCCAACTACTGAGCAGTATCAAGTTGGTGTTGAGTTTATGGGGGAGAAAAAACTTTCATCTGTTATGAACCTCTCTGTTGAGATTTTGGAGAGTTTAAAACTTGACTTTGTAGCACAAATCTCAAATATCAAAATCCCAGAACTTTTGGTGGAGATGTTTGAAGAGTTGAGCATAGATGATTTTAGACATATAAATATAGATAAATTTTTAAGTCTTAAAGTTGAGTGGCTCTCAAAACTTGTTTACCTTCAACATGTAGAACAAGTAGATGAGATTTTAGATGATGTTCCTCAAAATATAAAAGATGAACTTTTAAAGATGAAAGAGTTGGCACAAGAGCTTACATGTAAGAGTGTTGTTCTTGCTCCACTTTATTATGCGAAGATGCTTTACTATGATGAGCTTTATTTTAGGATTATAAAAAACAACGAAATCTATGCTCGTGGTGGTAGGTATGAAAACTCAGGACTAACATCTGTTGGTTTTGCGATATATACAGATACAATTTGTGAAACATTGACAAAATAAGGGAAAAAATGAAAGCTGATGTAATAGTAGGAATCCAATGGGGTGACGAAGGTAAAGGTAAAATAGTAGATAGACTCGCAGGTGAATACGATATGGTTTGTAGAAGCCAAGGTGGACACAATGCTGGACATACTATCTGGGTAGATGGTGTTAGATATGCACTTCACCTTATCCCTTCTGGTGTGTTAAATCCAAAAGCTATAAATGTAGTTGGAAACGGTGTTGTTTTATCTCCAAAATCTATCATAAAAGAGATGGAGCAGTTTGAAAACTTAGAGGGGAGACTCTTTATCTCTGACAAAGCACATTTAAACCTCTCTTACCACGCTGAGATAGACCAAGCAAAAGAGAGACTAAAAGGTGACAAAGCGATAGGAACTACTGGTAAAGGGATAGGACCAGCTTATAGTGACAAGATAAACCGTGTAGGTTTTAGAGTGGGTGAGCTTCTAAACCCAGAGGCTCTTTGTGAAAAAGTTTTGGAGTATTTTGAGTTAAATAAACCTATATTTGATGTTATGGATTTAAAAGCTCCAAACAAAGATGAACTTTTAGAAGAGTTAAAAGGTTACAAAGATGCTCTTGCACCTTTTATAACAGATACAACTCAACTTGTTTGGAAAGCTCTTGATGAAGATAACAAAAAAATCCTTTTAGAGGGTGCTCAGGGAACTATGCTTGACATAGACCACGGAACTTACCCTTATGTAACTTCATCTGCCACGGTTAGTGCTGGTGCATGTACTGGTTTGGGTATAAATCCAAAAGATATAGGTAAAGTAACAGGGATTGTAAAAGCATACTGTACAAGAGTTGGAAACGGACCTTTTCCAACAGAAGATTTGGGTGAAGATGGTAAAAGACTTGGAACACAAGGTCATGAGGTTGGAACAACAACAGGAAGACTTAGAAGATGTGGTTGGTTTGATGCTGTTGCAACAAGATATGCGAGTCGTTTAAATGGTTGTGATGAGTTAGCACTTATGAAACTTGATGTTTTAGATGGTTTTGATGAGGTAAAAGTTTGTGTAGCTTATGAATACAACGGACAAGAGATAGACTACCTGCCAGCTGACTTGGAAAATGTAAAACCTATTTACAAAACTTTTAAAGGTTGGGACAACTCAAAAGGTGCAAGAACATTTGATGAGCTTCCAACATCTGCACAAGAGTATGTAAAAGTTATAGAGGAAGTTTCTAAAACAAAAGTTGGCATCATTTCAACTTCACCAGAGAGAGATGATACTATTATTTTATAATAATGGGTTTTTATAACCCATTACCCCACATATGCATCTTTTTTGCTACAATCAAATCGTAACCTTCTAAAACATCACTCACATAGTTTGGTGTGCGAAATTCATAATCTAAAAGCAACTGTTTGATTTGTGTTGTATCTACCTTCCCTTTTTTTTCCAAAATGATTATCTCAGCAGTATTGGCAAGTGTTGTGTATGATATTTTTAGCAACATTTGTGGAGTTTTATGAGATGAAAATATATCTTGAAGAACAACTACATCTTTGTCTCTTGGGGGAGTTCTAAAAGGTTTGTCTAAATGGTTTGAAATACCATCATACTCAACAACTTTCAAATCTCCTCCAACACTATCTACCATATCTTGTAAAGCAGATGTAATCTCATTTTTTTTCAATGTTACATGTAGAAAATGACACCCTGGAAGAGGGTTAAAAAACTCTCTAAACTGTTCCATTAGTATGCCAAATCGTGAAGTTCTTTAAACAAAAATGCTTCTACAATGTCATCTATATATCTTTGAGTGTGAGCTACTAAAACCATCATATTGTATTCCATAAAAGGCCATACATACTCGTTATCATCTGCTACTATAACAGCTTCACTTATGTTGTCAAACTTTTCCCACTCTGGTGAAAAAGCTATATCTAAAAGCTCACCCTCTTCAATGTTTAACTGTCCCCAAACCTTTACATCTGAGAGTTTTGTTAGTTTTGCTTCCTCTTTGTTTTCACAATCAAGTGGCACTAAAACAAACATCTATTTTACCTTTGATAAATCTAATTTTAAAGCTTTGTTATCCATGATGCCTATTTTTTTGTCTAAAACATTTTGTGCTATCTTTTTAGCATTTTTCAAAGAATGCATCTTGTATGTTCCACATTGGTACTTATTTAACTCTGGGATATCTTTTTTTCTTTTTACTTTTAAAACATCTTTCATAGATTTCATCCAAGCTTTCGCAACTTTTTTCTCATCTGGTGTTCCTAAAACAGACATATAAAAACCTGTTCTACAACCCATAGGAGATATATCTATAATCTCAACTTTTTTAGAGTTTAGATGCTCTCTCATAAAACCAGCAAAAAGGTGTTCAAGAGTGTGGATACCTCTACCATCCATCTTTTCAACATTTGGTTTACAAAACCTCAAATCAAAAACAGTAATGTCATCTTTGCTTGGTGTTTTCATAGTTTTTGCTTTTCTAACAGCCGGAGCGGGCATAATTGTATGGTCAACAGTGAATGAGTCTAATAATGGCATAAAAATCCTTTTAAATTTTTATGTTATTGTAACCAAAAAGTTTGATGAAAAATTGAAGAAAAGAAGTTATTGTTGAAATAAAGACCAAATAACTGCTATATGTATAACTATAAAAAGAGCTATAAGTTCTATACCTGCATTTGTTTTTCTATTGTATTTTCTTTTTGAAGTTGAAATTTTATCTGCATACAAAAATAATAAGACACCTATTATAAATAAAAAAAGCCAAACAAACCAACTATCTTTATATGTGTTTAAAATTATAGAAGCGATTTGAACTTTATCGAAATGCATATATAAACCTTTTAAAAAATGTAGGTTTCCCTACATTTTTTATACACCAGCCTCTTCACGGCGGTTTAAGTATTCCCAGTTAGCATCAACTCTTGCTTGCCACTCTTTAATCATATGTTTGTACTCATCTTTAAACAAGTGTTTAAAACGACCCTGAGCTGCTAAATACTCTTCAACAGGAACAACATTTTTTGGTCTGTAAGTGATGTTGTATTTACGACCATCGATGATTTCATAAAGTGGGAAAACCAAAGAATCTGTTGCTAAATCAGAAAGCATCATTGTATCTTTTGGGTCAAACTTCCACTCAGTTGTACAAGGAGAAACAGCATTTATAAATACCGCACCCTCAGTTGCAAAACCTTTTTGGATTTTTTTAACCATATCTTTCCACTTGTTTGGAGCAACTTGTGCTGCATATGGGATATGGTGAGCAGCCATGATGCCCATCATATCTTTTTTCATTTTTGTTTCACCATAAGATATACTACCAGCTGGTGAAGTTGTAGCAGAAGCACCGATAGGTGTAGAAGATGACCTTTGTCCACCAGTGTTTGCATATACTTCATTATCTAGAACAACATACATCATATCGTGATTTCTTTCCATACAACCACTAATCCATTGCAAACCAATATCATAAGATGCACCATCACCACCAAAAGCAACAAACTTAGGGTTTCTATCTGGTTGTTTTAGACGACCTTTTGTTTTAAGAGCTTTGTACATAGCTTCTGCACCAGCAACTGCTGTTGAACCATTCTCAAAACCGATGTGAATCCAAGAAGCATCCCAAGAAGTGTAAGGATAAACCGCTGTACAAACTTCAAGACAACCAGTTGAAGCTGCAAGAACTAAGTCATCATTTGTAGCATTTAAAATCTCACGAACAATGATAGAGTGAGCACACCCTGGACATAGAAGGTTTGCACCTTCAAATCTATCTGCAGATGTTGAGAACTCTTTTAAGTTTTTA
>CAYNVR010000020.1:0-14733 GCA_964400715.1 uncultured Sulfurimonas sp. | reverse complement strand
TATATCTTTTAAAGCTATCATCCTTTTTACAAGTTTTTGTAAATCTTGTAGCTCACCTTTATACAGTTGAACCTCCTCTACTCTGTTTAAAAGTTTTAAACCATTATCTATTTTTTTGTCATACCTCTGTTTTGTAAGCTCACTAGATGAACTCAAAAAAGAGTTTATACTCTTATAAAATCTTTCCAATGCTCTAATATATCTCAACCTTTGTGAGTTTTGTATAGCTTTTTGTGATGCCATTTTATACCTGTTAGTCTAATTTTCGTATAATTATACAATTTAATTTTGGAGTTTACTTTGAAAAAGGTTATTTTTTTACTTATAACACTCAATTTGTCTTTGTTTGCTGAACTCATAAACGAGTTTCCAACTCAAAAGTTTTTAGATAAGCATATACCAATCATAGATATACGAACAAAGCCAGAATGGCAACAAACAGGTTTGCTAAAAGGTGCCATACCCATCACTTTTTTTCACCAAGATGGTAGCTATAATGTAAAAAAGTTTTTAACACAATTAAAATCAAAAGTAGATGTTTCTAAACCTTTTGCTCTCATCTGCCACACAGGTAACAGAACAGGTATGGTTTCTAAGTTTTTGTCTGATGAACTACACCTAAAAGTTATTAACCTAAAAGGTGGAATGGACTATGCAACAAAAGTGCAACACCTAAAAACACACCCCTATTCAAAATAGCGAATAGAAGCAAATCCAAAAACATCTGTTTTTGAGATTTGTTCTACATCTTTTTCACTCACTATACCACCTAGTGCAAACACTTTTATTTTTCTACCCTTTAAAACCTTTTTTAAATTTTCAATACCCTTTGGCTTACCCTTGTTTGGTGTTGCAAATATGGGGCTATATGTAGCAAAATCTGCACCTAAATTTTCAACCATCTCCAACTCTTCCAAGCTATGTGTACTTACAAAAACCTTTAAACCAAAATCTTTTGCCTGAGGTATATCTAAAAATTGTGTAGATGTAAGATGAACCCCATAAGCTTTTAACTCTTTTGCAAGTTTTATATCTCTGTGGATAACACCTTTTACAACCTCAAATCTATTACAAGCTTGTATAAAATTTTGTGCATTTTGGTTGTAGAAATTTGTAGTTTTATCTCTATATAAAGCAAACTCTGGAATGTGAGTAGAGAGTTGAGTGTAAACCTCATCTCCACTCTTTTGTGTTATGAGATATTTTTTCAAAACTACCTCAACAAAGGGTTTCTATTTTTTGGAATTGGTGCTTTAAACTCAACTTTTGGTATCTCTTTTATATCTTTTTCATATCTCTCCTGTAAAGAGTTTATATGTTTTTGCAGTCTGTTTAAAAGGTACAATTCATCATCTGAATATTTTTCCCTTGCATATGCCATATATTTTTGCAAATAAGCGAGTTTATCCAACTCATCATCAAAGTTTATACTCTCAATAATCTTTACAACTTCATCATATTCATCTGAACATGCAGATAAAAAATCGTACGACAAATCTATTGTTTTCATAGTACTAAGAGCTTTTGAAAATGCAAAGTGGTTGTAAAGCATACACCCAACGAAGTACTCAATATCTGATGGCTCAAACTCTATGTATTGTCTATCTACATTTTCAACTTCAAAATAGTTATGCCACATCTCTAAAATTTTTTCTACTCTTTTATCCATAATTAAATCTCCCCCCCGTTAGAAAAGTCTCTAAGAGATATTACAAATATACCACCTTTTTTGGAGCTAATCACTTTAATATCTCCACCTAAAACCTCATTCAAGATTTTTTTACTCATATAAAGCCCCAAGCCTGTTCCTACTCCTTGCTCTTTTGTTGTAAAGTATGGGTTAAAAATCTTATCTGCTATCTCTGGTGATACACCATTACCATTATCTAAAACCTCAATATAAAAATGGTAATCTTTTTTATAAACTTTAATAGTTATCTTTTTGTTCTCTTTGTTTATCTCATTTAAAGCATCTCTTGCATTTGCTATGAGATTTAAAAGTACATGTGAGAGTTCTTGTTTTAATGTTTCTAAGACAATATCATCTTCATTTATCACTTCTATATCTATACTATGTGCAACCAACTGTGCTTTTATAATGCTAAGTATCTCATCTAAGACATCACTTAAATTCACCATCTCTTTTTTGTTATTTGGTCTTGAAAAGTTCATAAAATCATCAATTGTTTTAGACATTTTTTGTGTCATATCTTGTATAAACTGCAAACTTGTTTCAATATGCTCACTATCAAGCATATCTAACTCATTTTTAATACTAAGTTCTATTGCCGATGCATTAATAGCATTTAAAGGTTGTCTCCATTGATGAGCTATCATATTTATCATCTCACCCATTTGAGCATGTTTTGCTTGCATAAGTAGCTGTTTATCTTTTTCTTTTATCTCTGTAAGGTCAATAATAATAGTAAGTCGTATAAGCTCATCTTCCGATACAATAGGTGTAGAGTTTATAATAACTATGAGTTCTTTGTTATCTTTTGTTTTTAAAACAGTTTCAAACCTACTACTTGTTAGAGTATTTTTTTTACACTTTTCAAAGTCTTTATATGACTCTTGAATTGCCAAATCAAACATACTCATTTCAGAAAGCTCACCACGAGAGTAACCAAACATCTTTACTGTTGCCAAGTTTACATCTATAATCTCATCTTTTGAGTTACAAATAACTACTCCCTCTGACATAGAACTTATGAGTAGTCTATATTTACTAGACATATTTAAAGCTTTTAGTTTCTCTTTATGCACTTTTTCTTGTAGTTTTTTGTTTATATTTTCATAATCAAATGCAGTTCTATTTATGATATTACATATAGCTTTATAAGTTTTCTCCTGAGATGTTGATGTTTTAGACTTTTTTACCTCAAAATGTATATGTTCATCCGACTCTGAAAGAGCAACTGCTGTTAAAGTTTCATTTAAAAGCTTTGGTTTTATACATGTAAAAAATTCACCATAAGTAAAAAAACCACTCACTATTGACATAGATGCAAAAGGTTGTAACTCTTTTTGAGTTAAATCTAAAAGGTATCTTCTTCTTGCCATACAAGAGTATATAAAAAAGCTCTCAACCTCAACACCATCTAACTCACTCATAGTGTTTGATAAAATTTTAGATGAGTTTCCTATACCTATGTATATTTTATCACCCTCTCTTAAATTACCAGCAAAACTAAGACTACCATCATTGTGTTTTTGGACAACTGCTCTTGCCAAGTCTATGCCATTTTCAGTTTTTATAAGAGGAAACTCTATACCTGTTGCGGGAAGTTCATCTGATGACTCTTGACCTAAATATCTAGTGTAAAAATCAACCGCAGGTATGTCATCTATGGTATAAACTCTGTTTTTATCAGACTTAGTAATAGTATGTGAAGTACCTATTTTATCCCACCCAAAGTTGTAAAAATTGTGTACTTTCAAAATATCAGAATCAAGAGCAACCCCAACTGCACCATTTGGGTATATTTTATAATCACAAATAAGATGACAATTGACAAACTCTGCATTATCACCAGCTAAACCACCAGCAACCATCATATGTTTGTTTTTAGAATATATACCATCTAAATAACACTCACCATTTGTCAATAAACCATCAGCAAAAGTTAGTAAAAGTTTTGTTCTTTCTGTAACCAACATACCAGATATAAGTTCACCAGCTTCAAAATCATTTTCAACACCAGTGTAAAGAGTTCTTAACTGTGTATCTTTAAAGACAGATATAGTTACTATGGTGTTTTTAGTGGTAACCTCACCATTTATTATCTCCCCATCTGTTGTTGCTCCAACACAAGAAGCATTTGGAAATAAGTTTTTAAGGTCAAGTAAAACTGTTTTTATTTTACCAATCTTTTCACCAGAAAAAACTTGTATAAGAACAGAACAAGAAGAAGATATAAACTCTATATCTTCTTGTGCTAAACTATCTCTCAAACTTTTTTGTGTTAAATTTAGAACAAAACTTTTCACTTTTCTACCTTTAAATCTTTTGCAAAAACATCACTATATTTGC
The DNA here is from genome assembly GCA_964400715.1 of uncultured Sulfurimonas sp. Classification (GTDB taxonomy): domain Bacteria; phylum Campylobacterota; class Campylobacteria; order Campylobacterales; family Sulfurimonadaceae; genus Sulfurimonas. The sequence continues at coordinate 10,700 of CAYNVR010000020.1, read as the reverse complement.
TTTTTTGTTAAAATGTATCCCATACGAATTTTTACGAGATAAAAATATACCTCTGCCTGACAACATTTTTCTATGCTTAAAAATATTGAACAAAACATCAGAGTCAAACCCATCGCCCTCATCTTCTATCTGAGTTATGAGATATTGTATATCTTTATAAACAGTATCATACAATCTAACTGTTGTTGTTTTGTTACATTTTGCATCTAGTTCTACAATTTTATCAAAATATATATCTTCTTCCAAATATCTCTCTTTTTGTTCAGAAGTTATCCCTAAGTTTCCATGTTCATAGCTATTTAAAAAGAGTTCATTAAATACTATCTCTATTTTTTGTATAAGATTTTGGTCTATTTTTCTCTTTTCTAACTGCTTTTCAAACCAACTGTTTGCTTTTTCAACACCATCTAGTGAACATTCAAAAACCTCTTTTACACACTGCTCTTTTTTTACATGTGTAATATACAAAAAAGATATATTTTCTTCTATAACTTTAACACCTTGAAAAGCTTCTATAAAACCATTTTTAGTAAATGAGTGTTTAAAATTTTCCAAAATTTCATCATCATAATACTCTCTAAAATTTCTATTACAAAATAAAATTTTTGTAAAGTTTGAGATATCCAACTGCGAAATTTTATACTCAGATGTTTTGGTAGTTATAACATCGTTATGAATCTTCAACTCTTTTACATTGTAGTTGTCAAACTCTATAAAAGCTCTACTAGTTCCAAAGTTTGCATACTCTAAAACATAATTTTTAAAATCAAAAAATACAAAATCTACAAATACAGATTCACCATCTTTTAGTTGTGTTTTTATGTAAGAAACACTTTTATCCATAACGGTCTTAAAATCAAACTTTTCTGAATTATCATAAATTTTATTTATATGGTCAGCAATATCTACCATACAATCTATGAGTTTATCATCAGTAACTTCAAGAGTAAAATAAAAAACTACTCCCTCTTTTATCTCTCTAAAAGAGTATAATGTTTTATCATCTTTTATTTTATAAAAAAAATCTATGAGTATGAACATATTGTCCATATCATAGTATTTGTAATACAAATCATTCTTTATACTACTTAAAATGTTCCTATCTTTCATAATGTTTATATCTTAAACTTAGATAGTTCTTCTTCTAAATCAGCAGAAGTTTTTTCAAGTGCTTGTGTGGCATTTTCTATGTTGTTTCTATGTTGTATATTTTCATTTGCAAGTGCAACAAACTCATTCATAATCTCCATAAGAGATTTTGTTTTTGTTGCTATGTATGTACTCTTATGCATAACATCTTTTGAGCTATCTGTTGTTTTCATCAAGTTAGACTTAGTATCTTGTGAAAGTTCTATCAACTCTTGTGCCGATGAAGATATGTTTGTTATGTTAGAAGAAGTTTCCTCTGTTTCGTGTGAAATCTCATCAACATTTTGAGTAATTAAATTTACATTTGCACCTATCTCACTCAAAGATTTTTGAGTTCTCTCTGCTAGTTTTCTAACCTCATCTGCAACCACAGCAAAACCTCGTCCGTGTTCACCAGCTCTTGCTGCTTCTATGGCTGCATTTAGTGCTAGTAAATTTGTTTGGTCTGCTATATCTGAGATTATTTCTAAAACCTCTTTAATGTTTTTAGCCTGATTTGTAAGCTCATTTACTTTCATAGTCAAATCTTGTTGTCTAACATCATTTGCTTCAATATCATCTACAACATTGTTTAATTTTTCTATGAAGTTATCTAAAACATTTATAGTTGAGTTTAAATCCTCAGAAACACAAATAGAACTCTCTTCAACATCATCAAGTTTTGCAGCAACTTCAACTGTAAGTTTGTTCATAACCTCTGTATGTTCATCTGTTTTAACACCATTTTCTTGAAGTTTTGTAGTTATGTTTTTCAACCCTTCACTCTCAGAAAGAACAACTTTTGCAACATCTTGTGAGTTGTAAACACTATCTTTAAATGCCAAAATCATCTTATGTAAAGCTCTTGATATATTTGAAATCTCATCTTTACCCTCAACAACAACATCACATGTAAGGTCAAGTTCAGAAGAAACACACTCAATCTTTTTAAGACTTTCATTAACACTTCTAGTTATGTTTCTACTAACTATAAAAATAATAGCAGATATAAAAGATGTAAATACAATATAAAAGCCCATAATCATAAGCAGTTTAGATTTTTCATCATGAGAAATTTGCAATATAAGTTCATCATTTATTTTTGCTAAACTATCATCAACTTTTTTAAGAAGATTAATCTTTTTTGTAATAGTTTTAAACCAAAACTCACCATCAACCCCGAAATGACCATTAAGATAATACTTTTTAGCAATATTTCTCATCTTTTCAACTTCTGCAACAACAGGAGCGTTCATAGTATTTTTATACATAATTTTTGCATTTTTTGGAGCTATACTTAAAAAAGCATCCATATATGCATTTTGTTCTGCTAAGAGTGTAATAAATTTAGAGTACATACCATGTTTAAACTCATCTGCTGAGAATGTAGCACTAAGAACTGCTCTTTCTATACCTGCTCTCTCTTTTGATTTTAAAAAGTTTGTATATGCAGTCAAAGATTTAATAAGCTCAGGTGTAGTAGCAAGTTTAGCTGTCAAAGATATAATCTTTAATAGTTTCGCATTTAGATTTGTATAATAAGTTACAACATCTTTTGTAGTTAAAGATAAACTATCTATCTTTTTACGGATACTATTTATCTTAGCTCTGTCATTTTCAAAACTTTCAATAGCACTTTTTAACTCATTTGAAAATTGAGATAAATCAAGAGAAGACAAGTAACTTTCAAGCTCTTTTGCCTTAATGTTAGTAGATAATCTTTGTTTTTTCAAAATATCTCTAAACTTATGACCTTTTGAACCAACAAACCCCGCACTAGCACCCCTTTCTTTTTGAGTTTCATGTATGTAAAAACTCAACTTTTGGGAAAGCACATTTAACTTTGTTGTTTTTTCAATAACATCAGAAGTTGTTTTGTAGCTATATATAGATGCACCTATTATTATAATAGAGAACATCATCACAATAGCAAGGATAAAATTTAACTTAGCCTTTATACTCATTTTAAACCCTTTTTACTTTAAATAGTTGGATTAAACCCAAATCATCAAACAAGTCATATAGATTATCGTCATGAACAATAATCTCTAAATCTACATTGTCTTTTAAAACAAGTTTGTTCAAATAACCAATAACAGAAGATATGATAGAGATTGATTCCTCTAAAACAACTGTTATATGTTTTGTAGAACTCTTCATAGCATCAAGAGCTGACTTGATATTTTGATAATCACTAATAGACTTTATATTTCCCTTAATTGTAACTTTACTACCTGTTGTTTTTATTTCCATTTTTTAATCCTTTAAAAAATAACTTTAAGCATTTTACCAAAAATAACTTAATTGTTATTTATTAATAAAAATAAATGTAATATCATCTTCTTGCTTGAAAATGTTACTAAACAATTTATTTTCAAATTCTACACCATTTTTAGATGATAAAAAATCACCTTCTAGCAAATCCTTATAACACCTATCTTGATTATCCCTTAGCTGACAATCTGTTAAACCATCGCTACATAAGAACATTTTATCAAATCTATCTAAACAAATCTCCCCTATATTTAATTTTTGAGTATAAATAGACAAAGGTGGGTTATTTGACTTCACCTTTTCAAGTTTGTTATTTACAGTATATAACATAGACGGCATACTATATATGCTATATTTTAATTTTAATCTCTTTGTGTCATAATGCAACACATACATAGAGACAACCTCATCTTCTAGAAGGTTTGGAACTATAAAACTTCTCAACTCATCTAACAAATCTTCAAAGACAAAATCTTCATTTGAGTTTACATAGTGGTTCACAAAACTACTACAAAGCATAGCTGTAACAGAAGCGGAGATACCTTTGCCCATACCATCTACCAAAAACAACAAAAAACCACTATTTATTTCTCTTATAACATAGCTATCTCCACTTAAAATATCCAATGGTTTATACACAACATAACTAGTTAGGTCTTTTCCAATTTTACTATCTTCAAAATCATTTTTTAAAATTGTTTTTTCTTTTAAAAATGTTAGTTCCTCTTGATACTTATTGTATTCTAGATCTTGATGTTGTTTTTTTAACAATAGTCTATCTGAGATTACACTTTTAGCAGCAACTTCAAAAACATTAAAAAGAGATAACGATGTAAAAGGTTTTTTCAAAAAGCTTGTTATGTTTATATCTATGGCTCTTTTTAACATACCCAAATCTTCAAGGGCTGTTACCAAGATGATGGGAACACTATGGTCTATCTCCCTAATCTCTTCTGCCATATCTAAACCATTTTTATTTGGCATATTAAAGTCGGTTATAACAACATCTATTTTATTTTTTTTGAAGCTTTCTAACCCCTTTACCCCATCTGTCGCGAAGTAAACTTTTCCAAACATAAAAGAGAAAAGCTGTTTATAGGCATCTAGCACATTTAAGTCATCTTCAACACATAAAATATTGAGTGTTTTATACACTTTATTCATATAATTCATAAATACTACTTTTTTGTAATCTTAAAATTTTATGCTACCATTCTATCGTAAGTACAACAACAAAGGCATAAAATGGAACAAATAAAATTTTTAAAAACTAATTTAACTCAATTAGAAACAGCAAAAATACTTGTAGAAAAACTACAATCATCTATTAAAGAACTTCTGTACAATGTAAAAAGATACAATGTTCCTGTTAGCATAGTTTTATTTCACACAACAACAGATGTTTCAGAACAATTAGACAAACATAAAAGATTAACAGATGTTTTAGATGTTATAAAGATAGGAAATTCCTATTTTAACGTTATATTTTTACCATTTACAACGGTACAAGATGCACACAGTTTTGTAAACTACATAGAGTTAAAACTCATAGATGGGGTAAAAAGTCACTGTGTAGTAAATGAACTAAAAAAAGAACAAAAAAACTGCCTAAACTTTATAAACTCTTTTTTGTTTGGTCTGACTCAAAGTGAAGAGCCAGACTCTTTGCCACGGGCTTAAAACTGTGGCTGAACAAATGGTACAACTTGCTTTTTACGGCTAAGAACACCATCTAACCAAGCTCTGCTGTTTTCAAGTTTAACACCAAAAGCTTTTTCTATTTTATCTTCACTATCACTTACAACAAGAAGTTTTGAACCCTCTTTCATAATGTCTGTTAGAAGGATTAAAACAGTATCTAAACCACCCTCTTGTTTCATCTTTTTCATATCTTCTAAAAGTTCATCTTCACGAGGTTCTAAAACAGTTATATCTACCATTTCAAGCTGACCTATACCAACTTTTGTTCCGTTCATATCGAACTCTTTGTAGTCACGAGTGTTTAACTCTCTTGCCGTTGCACCATCAACAGCAGATTTTACAACAAACATCTCCATAGCAAGTTTTTTGTAGTCCTCTACACCAGCTATCTGTGCCAACTCTTTAACTGCTTTTGTATCTACTTTTGTACATGTAGGAGATTTAAAAATAACAGTATCACTAAGTATAGCCATCATCATCATACCAGCTATATCTTTTGGTACTTCTACATCATAAGATTTATACATCTCATATATAACTGTATTTGAACAACCTATGGGTCTTATCCAAGCTTCAAGTGGTGTTGAAGTTATCAAGTCCCCTAGTTTGTGGTGGTCTGCTATACCAACAATAGTAGCTTCATCTATATCGTCTTGAAAGTGAGCTTTATCTGTCGAATCAACTATAAAAACTTTCTCACCAGCTACCGAAGTTTTAAGCTCTGGCACTTCACCGTTAAATTTTTCTAAAATAAACTCTGTCTCAGCAGATATATCTCCCTGACGAGCTGGGATATACTTCTCATCTTCAACCTGATTTTTAAGATACGACAAAGAGATAGCCCCTACAATGGAGTCGCTATCTGGATTTTTATGACCAAAAACATATACTGACATCATTACCCTTTAATTTTTTTCGGCATTATACAATGCCTTTGATTTTTTTTTGCTTTCATTTTTGTATTTTGAACCATACAGATGGGACTCAACCGTTGGTTGTTGGTGTAAAAACTCCCCAAACATTATAAGTGCTACACCTTTTATGTGTTTTACCTGCTCCTCTATGTTTGAGATAGTTCCTTTATATATCTTCTCATCTGCCCATGAAGCTTTCTCAACAACATAACAAGGGGTATCTTCTTTGTAACCCATTTTCAAAGCTGTATCTTTTAACTTTTTAATCAACTTTATGGAAAGATAAAAAGCAAAAGATGAGTTTTTGTTTGAAAGCAGTTGTTCTAAACTCTCTGGATTTGGAGTTTTTCCCTCAACACGAGAGATAATGAGTGTTTGAGAAACACCTGTTATAGTGTACTCTACCCCAACACTAGCAGATGCACCAAAAGCAGCTGTTACACCTGGGATAATTTTATACTCTATGTTTTGTTCTTTTAAAAACTCTATCTGTTTTGCTGTGGTTGAGAAGATGGAACAATCCCCCGTATGAAGCCTTACAAAGTTTTTTGTATGGTGTTTTTTTATAAACTCAAAAATCTCTTCATAACTCATATCTGCCGAGTTTTCAACCAAACAATCTTCTCTACACCAAGAAAGCATCTCAGCTGGAACTAAACTTCCTGTGTACAAAACAACATCTGCATTTTGCAATGCTCTCATACCTTTTAGAGTTATTAGCTCTGGGTCGCCACAACCTGCACTTACAAATGTAACCATTATTTTTTTACCTTTATCTGAAATAGTTGTCTCTCTGGCTCAACTAAGTCAAGCTCACCTTTGTATGTTGTAAGAGATAGTGAAAAAATCTCATACTTTATGTTGTACTCTTTTAAGATGTTTATCATTAAAGAAAGATGTTTTAAAGTTATGGCATTTATGAGCATAACCCCACCATCTTGTAACCTTTCAAAAAGGTATGGAAGTTTTGCTATAACTTTCTCACCACCCCCACCAACAAAAATTCGCGCTGGGTCTTTGCTACATGTAAAAAACAAATCTTGCGCATCGCCCTCTAAAAGTTTTGTATCGCACACAAAATGTGAAGTTAGATTTTTCTTTATAAACTCACACCTTTGAGGCTGTTTTTCAAAAAATATAGTTTTTACTTTGTATCTTTTATATGCTTCGATGCCACAACTTCCACTACCAGCTCCAACATCCCAAAGGAGTTGGTTTGCCTCTAAGTCAAGGTTTTGAAGTGTTAAATCTCTTTTGTATCTTTTAGTTATCATCCCCCTTTGAGTTTCAAACTCATCATCTTGACTAAGCCCATTTTTAAGTTCAAAACATCTTTTTATAACCAAAACATAAGGCTCATTTAGGTCAAAAGCTCTGTAACTAAAATCTTTTATGTTTATCTGCTCTATTACCTCATCTTCATAACCTAGTTTGTAGCCTATAACCACTTCAAAAGAGTGTGGTTCTAAGTAGTTTGTAGCCTCTTTAACTCTGTCTATGCTAAACTTATCGCATAAAATAAATGTGTACTTGTTTTGTAAAAACTTACTCAAATCTATCTCTACTCTTCCGTGCAAAGAGATAGTATCTATCTGAGCATCTGATATAAAAAGTTTTTGTTGCATATACTCTTTACTTGATGTGTTGTTTACTATCTCTACACTACCCTTTGGAAGTTTGTTAGCCAACAAAATCCCTGCACTAAAAAAAAGTGGACTACCCGTTACTACATAAAGTATATTTTCTCTTTCATAGTTTTGCAAAATATACTCTTTGGCATCTCTAAAACCAAGCTTTAAAACATTTGATTTTTCCACCGTAAAGTTTTTGTCACAAACTACTTTGTCAAAACTATCTATGTTTAACTCTACATTTGTAAAGTCATACCCACCCATACCATTTCCTGTTATAGTTACCACTAAACAACCTCCACTTTCACTTCAAAACCAAACCACTCAAACAACTGTTTTGTAGCTTTTTGTTTTACAATCTCATCAAACTTTTTGACATCTTCGCCTAAAATCTCACGAACACCTTTTATGGTTAAACACTCTGTTACATCTTTGCCACACCACTTAGAAACCTCAACAAAATCTATACTTCCAAAACGGTTATGTGTGTTTTTAAAACCCTGCGCGATTTTTACAAGTTTTGCTATGCCCACCATAAGCACAACTTCATCAAACCTTTTTGAAAGTTTTATACCATCATATATAAAATTGCCAACCTCAACTATGTAACCATCACAACCAACTGCTTTTTTGTAAGCTGTATTTCCAAGTGTAAAAACAACTTTTTTAAACCCATTTGCATAAGCAAAGTTCAACTCTTGTTCTATGCTGTCTATGTAAGCATCTGCACTAACTGGCTTTACAAAACCTGTTGTTCCCAAAATGCTTATGCCACCCAAAACACCAACCTTTGAGTTTGCTGTTTGTTTTGCTATGTTTTCTCCATCTGTTACACTAACTGTTACAAATATATCTTCACAAACCTCATAAGATAGGTAAATCTTTTCCAAAACACTTAGTGGAGTTGGATTTATGGCTGGGTAGTTTTTTGGTGGTTTTAAACCATCTTTGCTAACTACACCAACACCCTCACCTGCAAAAAGTTGTAGTTTATAACCTCTGTTTTTAAAAATATATGGCTTATGTTTGTGTTGGTTTAATTTTAGTTTATCTTTACATGTAGTTACACAAACAACTATTTCACACCCCTTTGTAACATCTAAGTCATCGTTGTCCATCTTGTTTGTGTAGCTTATAGCTGTTTGTTTTGTAGAGGTAAAAACATCTAATGCACTCTTAAATGCAAAAGATGTATGAACCCCTGTTGTGTAACCTTTTTTCAGTCCCACTTAGTAAACTTTCATAGGTATAAAACTATCTTCGCTAAGCTCATCTTTTAAAATTTTATCTTCGCTAAGCATCTTAAAAAGCTCAACCCATTCATCATCTGAAAATTTATGAGTATGTTTTAACCAAAGAGAGTTGTTTTTAGGGTTTCCATTTGCCTGAGTGTTTTCCACTATTTGACAAACTTGACGAAATCTACATGCACCAAAACAACCAGTTCTACTAACTTTTATACGGTTTTGCCCTTGGTTTAGTTTCATCTTTTTTAAAATCTCTCTTAGATGTGTTGCTTTGTCTTCACCCTTTGAAGCTTTTTTGCATCTTTCATCATCACACAACAAAAGCATAGATTTATAGTGCATAATGGGACGATTTGCATCGTAGTTTTTAGGCTTACATGTAAAACCCTCTACAACCTCATTTCCCATCTCATTTATTTTACTTGCCATTATACTTTCCAAACTCTGTGTCGTAATCTTTTATGAGTCTGTAAGCTGCATGTAAACTTGCCACAACCATTGTAGAAGCACCGTATCTACCCTCTAAGATGATACCTTCACAACCAAAATGTTGCATAAACTCTTTTGCATACTCTTTTGACTCAACAACATTTACAAACCCAACTGGAAATATAAGCAACATAACATTACTCAAATCTACTTTTAGTTTTATGAGTGTATTTATAGCTGCATATATGTAAGTTGGAGCATTCCCACATGCCAAAACCAGAGGCTCATCTTTGAACTTTTGTATAGCCAACTCAACTGCTGCATAACTTCTTGTAGTTTCATTTTTTTTAGCCATCTCAAAAACTTCTGGCTCATTTACATAACAGATAACTTCATTTTCATACTTTTTCAAGTAAAAATCACTAAGTCCTGAACGAATCATATTTGTATCTACTATAAGTTTTGCTTTTCTTTGTAACAAATCTTTTAGTTTGAGCATAGCATTGTCACTAAAATATATGTTGTCTATAACCTGTTCAAAACAAGTTGTAGTATGTATAAGTCTCTCAACCAAAGCTCTTTGATTTTCATCAAATTTTGCAAAACCCTCATACTGTTTTGCTTCTTCATGTATCATCTCAAAAGACTTTACACTTATAGCATCACCTATGTTGATGGGTGGTTCTTGTAGTTTAAACTGCATAATGGTAATCCTTTTGTATAATTTTATATGAACTTTACAAACGATGATGTAACAAAACTTTTAGAGATAATAAAATCGAGACGAGATGTGAGGGGAAACCACTTCATCTCAAAACCTATTGAAGATGAAAAACTTTCACTCATACTAGAAGCTGGACTATCTGCTCCATCTGTTGGCTACTCTCAACCATGGGAGTTTGTTGTTATAAAAAATAAAGCTATAAAACAAAAAGTTATAAAAAACTTCCAAAAAGAAAACGAAAAAGCAAAAGAGATTTTCAAAGATAAAGAACTATACAAAAACCTAAAACTTGAAGGTATAGAAAAAACTCCCATAAACATAGCTATAATCTACAACAAACCAAACAAAGATATACTTGGAATGACATCTATGCAAAAGATGGGTGAGTACAGTGTAGTTTGTGCTGTGCAAAATATGTGGCTAATGGCTAGGGCTTTAAACATAGGGATAGGCTGGGTAAGCATACTAGATGAAAAACAACTTTTAAAAGATATAAACAAAAATGAAAACTCAACACTCATAGCTTACCTTTGTGTAGGCTATGTAGATGAGTTCTTAGATGAACCAGAGTTAAAAACTCTTGGGTGGGAAAAAAAGAAAAAAAAAGAAAAAATTATCACATTTTTAAAATGATGTAAAAATTACAAAAAAA
>CAYNVR010000019.1:0-15290 GCA_964400715.1 uncultured Sulfurimonas sp. | reverse complement strand
TACCTTACGATTATCTAACCCCATAACCCAACCATAAAACCAAAAAAAAAGCCCCACCACTCACAGAGGAGCAGTAGAGCATAATCGTAAGTACCAATGCCACATAAGACTTACACACTATCCACCACAGATAGATGGTAAAATTATATCATAAAAGTTTAAATTGTATATATTTAGATATAATTACAAAAAAATTAAAAGGTATCTCAATGGATTTTAACAAAATTAGAAAATTTTGTAGAGTTTTTCGTATAGTTCTTGGTTTAGTGCTTATTATTTCAGCGGTTATTACTGGTATAGCTTGGCTTTATCTTGGTGTTTTACCTCTTGTTGCTGGTATAGCGAATTTCTGTCCACTTTGTATCATTACAAAAAAATGTGATTTACCTCAACATACGGAGTCTTAAAATGGGTCAAATAAGCTACAAAGATGCTGGTGTAGATATAGATGCTGGAAACAGCTTTGTTGAAAATATAAAACCACTTGTAAAAGCTACAAAAGTAGATGGTGTTTTAGGTGGTATAGGCTCTTTTGCTGGTGCTTTTGAGCTTCCAAAAGGGTTTGATGAGCCTGTTATGTTAGCAGCAACAGATGGTGTTGGAACAAAACTAAAACTTGCCATAGACAGTGGGATACACAACACAGTTGGGATAGACCTTGTAGCTATGTGTGTAAATGACCTCATATGTAACTTTGGAACACCATCATTTTTCTTGGACTACTATGCAACTGGTAAGCTTGAAGTAGATGTAGCAACAGATGTTGTAGCAGGTATCGCTGAGGGTTGTAAAAGGAGTGAGTGTGCACTCATCGGTGGTGAAACTGCTGAGATGCCAGGAATGTATAGTGAAGATGACTACGACTTAGCTGGTTTTGCAGTTGGTGTAGCAGAAAAAAGGGAGATGGACAGAGTAAGCTTGGTAAAAGCTGGACACAAACTTATAGCTCTTCCATCATCTGGTCTTCACTCAAACGGTTTTTCACTTGCGAGAAAAGTTTTATTTGAAAAAATGAACTTAAACTTTGAAGACAAATTTGAAGATACAACTCTCATAAAAGCTTTACTTGAACCAACAAAAATCTATGTAAAAACTTTTAAAGCACTTAAAAATGAGATAGTAGCCTTAGCTCACATCACTGGTGGTGGTATAGTTGAGAACCTACCTCGTGTTTTACCTGAGAACCTAATGGCAGAAGTAAACAAAGATGCCATAAAAGTTTTACCTATATTTGAACTTATGAGTGAATATGTAGATAGAGATGAGATGTTTAGAGCATTCAACATGGGTGTAGGTATGATTTTGGTTGTAGATGAAAAAGATGTAGAAACTGTTTTAGAAAAAGCAGAAGGTTCTTATGTCATAGGTGATATCAAAGAGGGTGAGAGATGTGTTAAGATGGTTTAGTCCATCTTATTATCTCCCCTTTAAAACTCAATTATTGTTAAGTAAGCCTTTTTTAGCTACACTTTCAAAAACTCTAAAAAGTATAGGAATAAATTTTGGATTTAATCATAGTTGAGTCACCTGCAAAAGCAAGAACAATCAAAAATTTTTTAGGTAAAGGTTATGATGTTATAGCATCAAAAGGGCATATACGGGATTTGCCAAAATCAAGATTTGGTATAACAGTAGATGAAACAACTCACCATCTCATACCAAAATACTCAGTAGCAAAAGAGAATGCTCCAACAGTAAAAGAGATAAAAGAAAAAGCAAAAAAAGCAGATACAATCTACATCGCAACCGATGAAGATAGGGAGGGTGAAGCGATAGGTTGGCACATAGCCCATGCCATAAAAAAAGACCCAGCAACTCTTCCCCGTATAGTTTTTCATGAGATTACAAAAACAGCTATAAAGAACTCTCTAAAAGAGGCTCGTCATATAGATATGGATATGGTAAATGCTCAACAGGCAAGAAGACTTCTTGATAGAGTTGTGGGGTATAAACTATCACCACTTCTTAGTTCTAAAATCCAAAAAGGTCTTAGTGGGGGTCGTGTTCAAAGCTCAACTCTCAAACTTGTAGTAGATAGAGAAAGGGAGATAAAAGCTTTTGTTCCACAAGAGTATTGGAGCATAGATACTGTTTTTAAAACAGATATAGAAGCAAATCTTATCTCTCACAATGGTAAAAAAATCTCAAAACTCAGCATAGAAAATGAAACATCGGCAAAAGAGATAACTCAAAGTGTAAAAGATGACAGTTTTAAAATCTCAAAAATAGAAACAAAACAAAGAAAGTCATCAACACCACCACCGTTTATGACATCTACACTTCAACAAACTGCATCGAGTAAGTTAGGTTTTACTCCTAAAAAAACTATGATGGTAGCTCAAGCACTTTATGAGGGTGTAAAAACACCAGATGGCACGAGTGGGGTTATAACATATATGAGAACAGACTCACTAAACTTGGCAAGTGAAGCAGTTAGTGGCATAAGAGATATAATCTCTAAAAAATTTGGAGAAAAATACTTACCAGCAAAACCAAAATACTACACTAAAAAAGCCAAAGGGGCACAAGAGGCTCATGAGGCCATAAGACCTACTATGCTTCACTTTACACCAGAGGTTGCTCAGAGTTTTTTAAAAGCAGATGAGATAAAACTTTACAGACTTATCTATGAAAGATTTATGGCATCTCAGATGGAAGATGCGAGATTTGAGCAACAAAGCATAACTTTTGAGGGGCAAAACAATGTTTTTCGTGCAACTGGTAGAAAACTTGTGTTTGATGGTTTTTATGCAGTTACAGGAACAGATGATAAAGACAAACTTTTACCACAACTAAAAGAGGGTGATGATGCTTTTGTTCAAAAAGTAAAACCAACTCAACATTTCACTGAGCCACCAGCGAGATACTCTGAGGCAAGTCTTATCAAAAAACTGGAAGCTGAGGGGGTTGGTCGTCCATCTACTTATGCTCCAACTATTGCGACTTTGAGTAACAGAACCTATGTAACAATAGAGAAAAAGCAGATAATCCCAACAGAGATGGCTTTTAAAGTTACAGAGATTTTGGAAAAACATTTTGCAAATATTGTAGATATAAACTTCACTGCAAATATGGAAGAAAAGCTTGATGAGATAGCAGAGGGAAAAGTTGATTGGCAAGAGTTACTTGTAAACTTTTATGATGATTTTATGAAACAGATAGAAGAAGGTAAAAAAAATATAGTATCTCTAAAACTCGCAAAACCTCTTGGTAGAGCTTGTCCTAAGTGTGGGGAGGAGCTTTTACTCCGCTCTGGAAGGTATGGAAACTTTGTTGCATGTAGCGGTTTTCCAAAGTGTAAATATACAGAACAAATTGATGAAGATGGTAACAAAGTAGAGAAAAAAGAGCAAACATCAGATGAAAAATGTGAAAAATGTGGCAAAGATATGGTTGTTAAAAATGGTAGAAACGGGCAGTTTTTAGCATGTAGTGGTTACCCTGAGTGTAAAAATACAAAAAGCATTCAAGTAGAGGAGAAAATCAGCCAAACTCCGTGTCCAGATTGTGGAGGTAAACTAAGCCTTAAAAACTCACGAAGAGGACCTTTTTGGGGTTGTGAGAACTATCCAAAATGTAAGTTTATATCAAAATTTGAACCAACAACTATAAAATGTAAAGAGGATGGTTGTGATGGTGTCTTAGCTCAAAGAACTTACAGAAACAAAGAGGTTTTTGAGTGTGTAAAATGTAAAAAAAGAACACCTATTGAAGAGGTAAAATAGTGAAGATAGGAGTTCTCTCAGATACTCACTCAAAGGTAGATGAGGCAAAAAAAACCATAGATTTTTTAGTGCAAAATGGTGCTGAGTTTATCATACATGCAGGAGATATTTGTAAAGTGCAAACTCTTGAAGCACTAAAAAACTGTGGAGTTAGATATGTGGCCGTTTATGGCAACAATGATGCCTCTCTTGTTGCTTACCACAATGAGTATAATCTTGTAAAAGAGCCATACTATTTTAAACTTGCTGGGTTGAAGTTTAAACTTATGCACATACCTTACTATATGAGTGCAGATGCAGATGTGGTTGTTTTTGGGCATACCCACGAGTTTAAATGTGAGTTTGTAAATGACACTCTATTTTTAAACCCTGGTGAAGTGTGTGCCAGAGAAAAACCGATAGTTGAGTTTGCAATGCTACATGTAGAAGATGAACTTAGTGTAGAATATTTTCAAAACTACAAATCTAAAAATCTAATCAAATTCAATAAAAAAGGCTAAAAATGAAGATAGCAATAATGGGAGCAATGCCAGAAGAGGTAGCTCCGATACTTGAAAAACTTGGTGAATATAAAACTGTTGAGTATGCTAAAAACACTTACTACGAAGCAAACTACAAAGGTGTAGATGTTGTTGTGGCTTACTCTAAGATAGGTAAAGTTTTCTCAACTTTGACTGCTACAACTATGATAGAGCATTTTGGTGCTACAAAACTACTTTTTTCTGGTGTTGCTGGGGCGATTTCTCCTGAGCTTAAAGTTGGAGACTTGGTAGTTGCTACAAAACTCTCTCAACACGACTTAGACATAACAGCTTTTGGTCATCCACACGGTTTTGTGCCAGAGGGGCAAGTGTTTGTTGAAGCAGATAAAGAACTGATTAAGATAGCTCACGAGGTTTCAAAAGAGAGTGGTAAAAAGATAAGAGAGGGAAGCATAGCTACTGGTGACCAGTTTGTTGCCTGTGCAGACAAAAAAGATTGGATATGTCGCACTTTTGGAACAGATGCTTTGGAGATGGAGGGCGGAAGTGTTGCTGTTGTTTGCGATGCTTTAAATATTCCGTTTTTTATACTTCGTGCCATAAGTGATGCTGCCGATATGGATGCGAGTTTTAGCTTTGATGAATTTTTAGAAACAAGTGCTGTTGAGTCAGCAGATTTTATAATGAAAATGGTAGATAAAATTGTCAGTTAAACTTTCTAAAAAAATTATGTCAAAACTTGGCAAAACAAATGCTGAGTTTAAGCTCATAGAAGAGGGCGATAAAATCTTAGTGGGTCTTAGTGGCGGAAAAGACTCCCTCACACTCATACATGCACTAAAAGAGCAACAAAGAAGAGCTCCATTTAAGTTTGAGTTTATAGCTGTTACTATCTCTTATGGTATGGGGGAAGACTACTCCCATCTGCAAGAGCATTGTAAAGAGTATGATATACCTTACAAAATCATAGACACATCTGTTTATGATTTGGCAAAAGAGAAGATAAGAAAAAACTCATCTTTTTGTAGCTTTTTTTCAAGGATGAGAAGGGGGTATCTTTATACAACTGCATTGGATTTGGGGTGCAACAAAGTAGCACTTGGACACCACCTTGATGATGCTGTTGAGAGCTTTTTTATGAACTTTATCTACAATGGTCAGTTAAGAAGCCTTGCTCCAAAATATACTGCTGGAAACGGGTTGGTTGTTATCCGTCCACTTATCCAGATGAGGGAGAGACAACTAAGAGCTTTTGTAGAGGACAATGAGCTACAAGCCATAGGTGATGAGTCTTGTCCAGCTATGAGGTTTGATGTCAAGATGCCTTATGCAAGAGCAAACACAAAAGAGATGTTAGCTAAGATGGAAAAGGAGTTTCCATCACTTTTTACATCTTTAAATGCCTCTTTTAAAAACATCTCAAAAGATAGTTTTTTTGATGTTGAAGAGTTTAAATAAATATGATATAATTTTATCTGGTAACATAAACCTTTAAAGTGTTGTAGCTGATTACTATAACATTTTGGAGTTGAGAAGAGGTAGTTAGTTTTTTTCTAACTACCTTTTTTTTTGCTTTTTTTTAAGTGGGTTGTACTGGGTGGGGACTCCATTAAAGGTTGTATTATGTTACCAAAACTAATAATAGTCTTTTTAGTGCTAATGCTTTTTGCACCATATCTGCACTAATCAAAAAGAAGGGCTTAATCACCCCTTCGACTATTATTCTTTTGCACAAACATCATACAATCTTGTGATGAACTTTTAAATACAACCATAGATGGGATTTGTCTTGATTTAAACCCATAAGCCCTACACCCATGAGGTTGAGAAGCTTCCCATGTTACAAAATAGTGCTGACACTTTCTGCAATTTATCCTTTTCACTAAAAACTCCTAGAAAACAAAAAGTAAAAAATAAACCCAAATCCCTGTTAAAGATGTAGCTACAACACCGCCAAAGAGTAACTTTCCTGCTTGTTTGTGTTTTTTAGCCTTTAACTGTCTGTGTGTAAACAAAAGTGTAACCACCCAAAATATAAGTGTAACAACAGAGATAGCTATGTGAAATATAAGCACAAAAAAAGCATAGTCGTGTGAAACCCCACTACCCTCCATAAACTTTTTAAAACCACCAACCATTCTAACACCAGTTTCAAAATATGTAAGAACCACAACAGAAACTACAAAGATAGTTCTTTGTGCCAACATATGAAGTTTGTATTTTTTTACTTTTGCCAAATATATAGCACCAGCTATAAGAAATGGTAACAAAGCTACTATAACTGTAACAACATCCATAAAAAATGGAGCCCTTGTTTGTAAAAAACCTTGTTCAAACATCTTTTTTCCTTTGTTTATAAGCATACAACGAAACAAACAACAAAACAACAACCACTACAAAAACAGTTATCTGCTTTAAGTAGCTGTCTATGAGTTCTTGATTTTCACCTATGAAATACCCCAAAAATGTCAAAACCATAGCCCACAAAAAAGCACCCAAAGATGTATATAAACTAAACTGAACTATATCCATACGAGCAAGTCCAGCAGGGATAGATATAAGCTGTCTAATCCCCGGTATAAGCCTACCTGTAAAAGTAGATATATGTCCGTGCTTTTTAAAAAACTCCTCCATTTTTAAAAGAGTTTGCTCTTTTATGAAAAAGTATCTACCAAACCTCAACAAAAATTTTCTACCAACACTCAAAGCAAGGTAATAGTTTACAAATGCCCCAACCAAACTACCACCAAGTGATGAAAAAAGTATAGCCAAAACAGACATCTTCTCTTGTGAAGCAAGATACCCAGCAGGTATGAGAACTATCTCAGAAGGAAAAGGGATAAAACTTGACTCTATCGCCATCATTATAAATATGCCAACATACCCCCAGTCAAATATCAAATCTACCAAATTTTGAGCTAACTCTCTTAACATCTTTTCTCCACATCTTCCACCATTTTTTGTGCTACATCTTTTTCTACATGTAGGAGTAGTTTTTTACTTTTTTGCTCCAAATCCAAATCTTTTAAAACTTTCAGCAACTCTGTTTTTAAATCTTCACTCTCAGTTACACACCAACCCATACCACCATCAACTACAAACTTGGCATTGTAAAACTGATGGTTTGAAGCAGCATAAGGGTAAGGGACATAAAAAGCTGGACAACCGTTTGAGCTAAGCTCCCAAAGTGTTGAAGCCCCTGCCCTGCTTATGGCAAAGTCTGCTTTGTTTATAAGCTCTGGCAAATCTTTTGTAAAACCATAAAGCTCAACATCTACATGTAGCTTTTCATACTCTTTTTTTACCCTCTCAAAGTCACTCTCACCAGCTTGATGCACTATCTTAACACCCATATCATCTAACACTTTGGCAACACTCAAAGCAAGATTGTTGATAGCCATAGCCCCATGACTTCCACCAAGAAAGATGATGGTTTTTAACTCTTTTCTTACATGTGCTGTTTGTAAAAAAACACTCTTAACTGGGTAGCCTTTAATGCTACATGTAGGCTCATAGGCCGATACAAAGCTTGTAGCAAAAGGTCTTAAAAGTGAGTTTAACCTACCTGTTATGGCATTTTGTTCATGTATGAAAAGTGGAACTTTCAAACTAAGAGAAGCAAAAGAAGCCGGAGCAGCCGAAAACCCACCAACACTGTAAACTGCATCTATGTTATGCTCTTTTAAAATTTTTCTTGCTTTTAAAAATGCTCTAAAAACTCTAAAAAGTGCTACAAACTTTTTAAACCCTTTTTGGTTTACAACCCCTGTTGTATCTAAAAAAAATGCTTTTTTTAGCATAACCTCATCTTCAAAATATCTTCTGTCTTGCCCTTTTAAAGAGCCTATAAATATCACATTGTGACCCCTTTTTACAGACTCTTCAAGCAAAGATTGAGCTATCATTAGGTGTCCACCAGTTCCACCACCAGTTATACATAAGTTCAATTTTTATCCTTTATACTGTTGGTTAATCTAACATTTTTTGATGCCATTAAAATCATACCTATCGATATACAAGCCCCAAGCATAGCAGACCCACCATAACTCAAAAATGGAACAGATATACCTTTTATGGGAGTTATACCACTGATACCATAAGCATTTATAAGAAAAGAAAAAGAGAGCATCATGCCAACACCCAAACTAAAAAGGTATATGGTTTTGTTTGTAGCTCTGTTTGCTATCTTGAAAATCCTTTGTAAGATACACAAAAACACAAAAACTACAAAAGCAACACCCACAAAACCAAACTCCTCAGCCAAACCAGCCAAAACAAAGTCAGTGTGAACTTCACTCAAAAAACCAAGTTTAAAAGTTCCTTCACCCAAACCAACACCAAAAAAACCACCGTTGTGTATGGCATTTAAAGAGTGTCCTATCTGGTATGGTTCAACCTCTGTTGGAACTCTTAGTTTGTCTGCTATACTAGCAGGAAAAAGCTCCAAAACACTATTTTGAGCCAAAGCCCACCAAGATTTTATGCGAAGTATTCTATGTTCAGCTGTAAGTATAAAAAATATAAAAAAAACAAAAGTAGCAGATAACAAAGAGAAAAAAAACTTCAAACTACTACCTGAAAAAACAAGCATAAGCAAAAGTGTAAGCCCCAAAACAACGACCTGCCCCAAATCGTTTTGAACAAAAGCTATCATAAACATAGCACCCACAAAAACTATGGCATATGGCAAAAACCGTCTAAACTCCTCTTTTAAACCTATGCCGTTATGCTCACCTATCTTCCTTGAAAAACTCCAAGCCAAAAAATATATAAACCCAACTTTAAAAAACTCTATGGGAGCAAGGGAAAATCCAAAAACTTTTATCCATCTTTTTGCTCCACCAACCTCAGATACATAGTGAGCTGGTAAAAAAGGCATAATAATCATCAAAAAAGTGGAAACCACAAAAAGTGTAAACCCTATGGGAGTGAGCCATTTATCTGGATTTAAAACAGATAAACCGTAGATTATAAATATACCCAAAAATCCAAAAGCAACCTGACGAATAGCAAAGTGAAACTCATTTACACCAAATAAAAGTGTTACATAACTAGATAAGGTATATACAAGAACTATACTAATAGTTATCAAAACAGAAACACATGTAAATAGTTTTTTATCTGCCATTATTTAATCTTATTTATCTTTAAAACAAACTCAACTTCTGGTTTAGAGATGTGCAACTCCCTTGATATGCTCTCCAAAGAGACCCCCCTTTTGTAAAGAGATATGATTTTTTCATCATCATTTCCATGTATGGAAGTTGGTATGCTTATCTGCTTTACACCATTTTCCAAAGCAGATATACGAGAGTCTATCTGAGTATCTATAATCTGTAAATTTTCTTGAAGTTGTTTCAAGCCCTGTGAAAGTGGCTGAACCATATCATAAACTGTTCGCTCTATCTCTTGGTATATCTCCTCATCACTCATCCTTTGTGGAGATGGTGAATCTTTTACACTTTTTTGTGTTTCATCAAGCTTCTTTCTAAGGTAAAAAACCTCTCTGTTTAGCTCCTCTACCACAGTTGCAACTGAGCGGATATTTTTTGTGTATGTTGTATCTTTTGTGTAAACATAGTAAAGCAGATACAAAATCACAAAAGCCATAATCGCTACAAGATACTCTACATGTAAAAAATTCATCTTCTTTTTTCCCTCTCTTGACGGATGAGAACTCTCTCTCTTGCTGTAACATAGGCATTCCACTCTTTTTCATCTCTCTCATGAAGAGTCAAAATCTTTGCCAAATCCCCACTTTGAGCTTCAAAATAAACCGGAACATCCCTCTTTGGGTGTATGGGCATCTCTATGCGACCATAGTAAGTTTTTCCAACTTCAAGCATATCATCTGCTATGAGAAAGTGTTCAAACCCTATCGACTTTATCTCCTCCTCATAACTCAAAGAAACCCTTTTTGGTTCTATATCTTTCAAAAACATTTCAAGAGCATCTATCTTGTTGTGAAGCTCCACTATGAGTTTTAGCAAAACGGGGTCTGTATCTGCCATCTCTCCACGAGCTTTTGCGAGTTTTAGCCACTGATTTATAGGACTGTCATCTGACTCACTAAGCTGGTGAAACTCTCTGTCTAAAATCTCTTTGTTATCTTCTCTAACTTCACTAAAAACCAAACTAATGGGAGCTGGAATAAGTCTTGGCATATCACTCATGAAACTATCCTGTCTATAACTATCAAGATGAAAAATGCTATCCCCAGATAACCATTTACTGTAAAAAATGCTCTGTCTATCTTTGTAAAATCTTTTCTAACAAGATAATGCTCATACCCAAGCATAAAAGCACTCAAAACAACCGCACCAAAAGCAACAACCCCAAGAGATGCCACCCAAACAAACAAAGCCCAAAACACCACACTCAAAAAGTGAAACAGTGCAGATATAAAAAGTGTAGCCTTCTCACCGTAGATGGAAGGTATGGAATGTAAACCATTTTCTTTGTCAAACTCCATATCTTGCAAAGAGTAAAGCAGGTCAAACCCACCTACCCAAAATATAACTCCAAGACTAAGTATGACAGACCAAGGAGTTATCTCACCAAGCACAGCTACCACACCAGCTATGGGAGCAAGTCCCAAAGATATACCAAGTATGATGTGAGCCAAAGATGAAAACCTTTTAAAGTATGAGTAACTCCCCAAAACAAACAGTATGGGCAAACTCAGTTTAAAAGCCAAATCGTTTATGAGATAAGCCACTCCAACAAAAGCAAGAGCATTTACAACTATGAAAACAAGTATGCTAAAACTATCAAGCCTACCATCTACATTTGGTCTTGATGATGTTCGAGGATTTTTCGCATCTATATCTCTGTCTGCATAACGGTTCACACCCATAGCAAAGTTTCTCGCACTAAGAGCAGCCAAAACCCCCATAAATAAAAGCCAAAATCCAAACCACCCATCACTCGCCACAACCATAGCTATAAATATAAACGGCAAAGAAAATATAGAGTGTTCAAACATAACAAGTTCATTAAAATCTTTAAGTTTTTTCATATACTGTTGCAAATATATCTCCACTGCATAATTTTGTCTTATTTTATCTAAAAGAGATTTAAAATGGTATAATACCACTATGAAACAAATAGCGATTATAGGTCCAACAGCTTCTGGAAAGAGTGATTTAGCGATAAAAATAGCACAACAAACAAACTCTTACATACTTTCCATAGACTCTTTAAGTATCTACAAAGAGATAGACATAGTAAGTGCGAAACCATCAAAAGATGAACTAAGCTTAGTAAAACACTTTGGCATAGATGAGATATACCCAAACCAACATTTCAGTGTTGAGATTTTTATACAACTTTACAAAGATGTAGTCGCTACATGTAAAGCAGATAACAAAAACTTAATTATAGTTGGTGGAACATCTTTTTACCTTAAAACTCTACTCGATGGTCTATCTGTGCTACCAGATATAGATGAAAAAACTTCTCTACATGTAAAACAAAAACTAAAATCTTTAAATGAATGTTACAATTTTTTACATAGTTTAGATAAAACATATATGGAAAAAATCTCCCCAAACGACAGCTACCGCATAGAAAAAGCTATGCTAATATATGAAGCTTCAAAAATAACACCGACCAAATGGTTTAAACAAAATCCTCCAAAACCTATCATAAAAAATTTAGATATTTTTAACATAGATGTCAAAAGAGATATTTTAAGAAAAAGGATAGAGTTAAGAACATCTAAAATGTTTGATATGGGACTGATTGATGAAGTTGCATATTTAGAACAAAAATACACAAGAAAACCAAATGCTATGTCAAGCATAGGGATTGTGGAGGTTTTAGAGTATCTTGACAACAAAGTATCTCAAAAACAGATGTTACAAAACATCTCCACTCACACAGCCCAACTTGCAAAAAGGCAACAAACTTTTAATAAAACACAGTTTCAAAAAACAGTGATGGCACCACTTGAAGAGCTTGAAAGTATTATTTTAAAATACTTTCATACATAGATGGAACTCTATCTCTTAAAAGCCCCCAGTATTCTCTCTGTTTTGCATACTCCTCCAAATCAAACTCCGCATACAAAATCTCCTCTTTATCTCTTGTGGCTTCTGCTATCTTTTTACCTGTATAGTCTGTTATAAAAGATGAACCATAAAAAGTTAAACTACAACTCTCCCCCACCTCTTTACCAAAACGGTTAGCCACAACAACTGGAACTGTATTTGTCGCAGAATGTCCCATCTGCACCCTTTGCCAATGCTCTTTTGAGTCTATCTTTATCTCTGGTTCACTACCTATGGCTGTTGGGTAAAATATAATCTCAGCACCTTTTAGTGTGAGTATCCTTGCTGTTTCACAAAACCACTGGTCCCAACATATACCAACACCTATCTTACCAAAAGCAGTTTCATAAACCTTAAAACCTGTATCCCCATTTTTAAAGTAAAATTTCTCCTCATAACCTGGTCCATCTGGGATATGTGTTTTTCTATAATTATCCATCAAATCCCCATTGGCATCAACAACAACAAGTGAGTTATAATAATCCTCACCATCTTTTTCAAAATAACTAACCAAAATCACTACATGTAGCTCTTTTGCAAGTTGTGAAAACTCCTCTAAAAGTTTATTTCCCTCTCTTGGTTTTGCCCAAGAAAAATACTTTTTATCCATATCTTTACAAAAATAAAGCCCTTCAAAAAGCTCTGGCAATAAAATAATTTTGGCACCATTTTTAGCACTTTGCCTTACAAGTTCTTTTGCTTTTTGAATATTTTTAGATTTATCATCACACATACTCATCTGTATAGCACTTACCTTAACCATTACCTATCTCCTTTAAAACTGTATCTCTTTGTGTTACATCAACCCTTTTACATGCCATCTCAAAAGCATTACTCTCACCTATGAGAACACACCTGTGTTTTGCCCTTGTTATAGCTGTATATATAAGTTTTGTATTGTGCATAATATAGTGTGAAAAACTTATAGGCATAACAACTATATCATACTCCATACCCTGAACTTTATGGATAGTCAAAGCATATGAAAGTGTTAAGTATGTTTTTATCTCATCATACTCATAAACTACAACTATATCCTCATTTGGATAAAATACAAAAACTTGCTCTTCATCTTCATCTATCTTAAACAAAAGTCCACTCATACCATTAAAAATTCTTCTCTTCTCACCATCCTCACCATCTTTAAAACTTTTAGAACTCCAACTTTGCATATTTTCATTTTTTATATGAACAACCTTGTCCATAAGTCTAAACTCACCATCACCAATACTTATGCTTTTTTTAGGGTTTGGGTTAAAATACTCCTGCAAAATTTTGTTTAGATTATTCACACCAAGAGTCCCACCCTTCATAGGTGTAATAACCTGAAAATAGTTAAGATACTCTTTTATAAGCTTATTGTTTAATCTATATCTCGCTTTTTTTATACTATCTACAACTTTGTAAAGTATCTCGGTTATTATCTTAGATGAGTTATCCTCTCTAACTTTTTTTAGTTCATCTTGTGAGAGAGTCTGCTTTAAAGCATAATAGTTTGAAACAGAAACATCTATAAACTCAAAATCATCATAATTTTGTTTATACTCTGGTAACTTTGCTTTTCGTATCTCATTTGCTATGAGTGCTATTGCCTGATTTTCACTTTGTCTGTAAATTTTTGTAAGTTTAACAATGGGAGCTATCTCTAAACTCAACATATCACTCAAAACATTTCCAGCACCAATAGGTGGAAGTTGTGCATCATCACCAACTATGATAACAACAGCATCTTTGTCTATCTTCCTCATCAACTTTGCAAAAAGCATAGAGTTTATCATAGAAGCTTCATCTATCAAAACAACTTTATATGGAAAAACATCACTCTCTTCATGTTTTACTAAAAGAGATTGTATAGTCATCCCTTCAAAACCTGTTGTATCACTTATCCTTTGAGAAGCTATACCACTTAAAGCACATGTGATTATCTCCCTCGTATCATACCTTTTTGTCAAAAGTTCAAGTATGGTTTTTGAAGTTGTACTTTTACCAGTTCCAGCATAACCAACCAAAAAAAGCAGATGTGAGCCGTTGTTTATAATCTTTACAGCCTCTTTTTGTTCATCTCCAAGATTTAGAGAACTTTTTTCTAAAAAAGTATCTAAATCATCTACAAAACCACCACTGTTTAACTTTACTCTCTTTTTAAAATCATCAAACAAAAATTTCTCAGCATTATAAAGTCTCGAAGGTGACAACCTATTCTCACTCATCAAAACTATACTCTCATCTATAATCATCTGAGTCAAAACATTTTCATACAAAACTCTACTATCTTCAAGCTCTAACAAAATGTCCAGCTCTCTAAAAAATACCTCTTTTTCTAAACAACTGTTCCCCTGAGCTTCACAGTAACTAAACAAAAGATAATCCATAGCAGAGGTTATCCTCTTTTCATCACTAACAGATATCCCCATCTTCAAAGCCAACTCATCTGCTCTTTTAAAACCTATGTTATTGATAGCGGTCAAAATATATGGATTTTCTTTTATCTTTTCTATCGGATTATCAACATCTTTCATACCATTGGCTATAATTGTCAAAAGTTTTGAAGAAACTCCATAAGGTGCTAAAAACTCCCCAAAAGTTTTCATAGAACGAAACTTTTTCCAAGAAGTTTGTATCTTTTGTAACCTCTTTTTAGCAATACCATTAAACTTTAAAAGCTGTTCTATATCATTATCTAAAATATCTACAAGTTTTTCTGAACCAAAATGCTCAATAAGCTCCAAAGAGAGTTGTTTTGTAAAACCTTTAACAATTTTATTTAAAAAAAAGAAAAGCTCATTCTCTTTTATAAACAAATTTTCAAACTTAAAAGTTCTACCATACTTTTTATGTTCTTCCCACTTTCCACTTAAACTAACATTTGTATCAACAAGTTTTAAGACATCTACATCACTATAAACACCACTAATCTTCTCACCATTTTTTAAAACAGCAACTAAAAAACCATCATCATTATGAAAAATAATTTTATCAACCAAACCAGACAAAGACTCAGACATATCAATCCTAAATAAAAAGTAAAGAAT
>CAYNVR010000018.1:0-15486 GCA_964400715.1 uncultured Sulfurimonas sp. | reverse complement strand
TTACTATGGCGAAACTTAAATTTTTAATCTCGTTATGTAACTCAATAAAACTATTTAACTCTTTTAAGCTAAGAGTCTCTATCTGTTTTAGCTCTTTTTTTGTATGACCAAGCTCAAAACCGCTATAATACTCCATAAAAGCACGGTTTAATCTTTGGCTCATACTCTCTACACGAAGTGGCTCACTACCGAGTAAAAACTTTTTAGCCTGTTTAAGCTCATCTTCACTCACACCACCATCTACAAAGGTATCTATCACACTTTTTACACTTTTTTTAGCTTCATCGAGTGAGTCTAACTTTGTTTGAAGGTAGCCTGAGAAATAGTTTGAAGATTTTTTCACATTCACTCTTGCATAAGCTGAGTAAGCCAAACCTTTTTTTACCCTTATCTCCTCCATAAGTCTTGACCCAAAACCACCAGAACCAAGTATGTATGTGGCAACTTTTGCTTTAAAGTAGTCTTTGTCTTTTACATGTAGGTTATATGGCGAACCAAAATAGATGTATGCTTGTTTTGTATCTCTTTTTAAAACAACCTCTTTTGGTGTTTTTGTAACCTCAAAGTGTGGCACTTTAAAAGCCTCACCCTTTGGTAGGACTTTTAAAACTTTTGTTATGGGTTTTAAGTTTTGTATATTTCCACCAACCACAACTATAACACGAGACAAAACAAGGTGTTTGTTTATAAACTCTTTTACATCTTTTAGAGTTATCTTCTCTATGCTTTGTTTTGTTCCATTTGCTGGTTTTGCTAAAACTGTATCTTTAAACAGTATCTTTTTTAATTCATTTGAAGCAACATAGTCAAAATCGCTCTCTTTTGCACTCAAAGCTCCAAGTGTTTGTGTTTTTACTTTTAAAAGTGCCTCTTGTGAGTAGTTTGGTTCTTTTAACAACTCCTCTAAGTAACTAAGTGCTGTTTTAAACTCATCTTTTAGGCAACTAACCTCTATGACAAAAGTCTCTGTTCCTGTTGTGGCAGATATGTGTATGGCTCTACCCTCCAAAGCCTCCGCAAATTTTGAAGATGGCATATTTTTTGAGCCTTCACCCAACATCTTTGCACTAAACTTTGCAAGACCTGCTGTGTTTGTGTTGGCTATGTTACCACTGTTTGTAAAAACTAACTGCATAGTTACTATGGGTAGCCGTTTGTCCTCTTCCACTATAAATGGAACTTTTAGCCCATCTACTGTTATGTGTTCTACTCTACTTGCCATTAAAATCTGTCCTATCAAAAAAAGTGTTAAAAAAAATCTCATCACTCAAATATCTTTAAAGTATTGTAAGCTGTATCTCTTATGGCTGGAATTTCCCCTACATCTTTTATGAGATGAACCATCTCATCTTGTGCCATAGAAAAAGAAGCCCCCGCACTGCTTACTACATTTTCTTCCATCATAGTTGAGCCTAAGTCGTTCGCACCAAAATGCAAAGCCATCTGTCCTATGTAAGGACCCTGTGTAACCCACGAGCTTTGTATATTTGGCACATTATCAAGGTAAAGTCTGGCAACTGCCAAAAGTCTGAGGTAGCGGTTTGAAGATGGTTTTGGCATATCTGGTATAAGTCTTAAAAGCTCTGTGTTTTTACCTTGAAAGCTCCACATTATAAAAGCTCTAAACCCACCAGTTTCATCTTGTAAGTTTCGTATCATATCAAAATGTTCAACTATATCTTCATCACTCTCAACTGTGCCATACATCATGGTAGCTGTGCTTTTTATGTCAAGTTTGTGGGCTTTTCTATGTATATCTACCCACACTTCACTATCTATCTTTTTAGGGGCAATTATATCTCTGACTTTGTCTGAGAGTATCTCCGCACCAGCCCCAGGGATGGAAGAGAGACCTTTTTTTTGTAAACGAGTTAAAACTTCCTCTACACTTATGCGAGATACTTTTGCTATGAAATCTATCTCTATGGAGCTAAAACCGTGGATAGTTATGTTTGGGTATTTTGTATGGATATGCTCCACCAAATCCTCATACCACTCTATTTTAAGTTTTGGATGAACCCCACCTTGAAACAAAATCTGAGTCCCACCAACACTTAAAAGCTCATCTATCTTAGCATCTATCTCATCAAAGCTAAGCACATAAGCATCTGCATCTTTTTCGTGTCTGTAAAATGCACAAAACTTACAATCTACCCAGCAGATGTTTGTGTAGTTTATGTTTCTGTCTATAACAAAAGTTGTAATCCCTTTTGGGTGCAACTCTTTTTTACGAGCCGTAGCCATCTGCCCCAATGTTTTTAAATCTGCATTTTTTATAAGGTCTAAGGCTTCTTGTTTTGTTAATCTTTTCATAAAATCAATTTACCTTGTGGGAATGTTTGTTTTTTGTAGTAAAATGGACATAAATAGCAAAACTTGTCAAAATCAAAGCCATAAAACCAGATACCATTGTTAAATCACTCATCTTGTGTTCCTTTATCTATCAAATACATACCGACAATTATCATTTCAACAACAAAAAACATAGGAGCTATTTCGATGCTTCCACCTTTTACAAGTGGAGTAACAATAGCCACTGCAAAAGTTATTTTTGCAGCATCAAAAGCTAACTTGCCTATCTCTTTAATTGTCTCTTTTGTCATCTACTCTTTATCCTTAGAGATAGCATCTAAAACACCATTTATAAACTTAGGACTTTGCTCTGTTCCAAATGCCTTTGTAATCTCAACCGCTTCGTTTATGACAACTGCACTGTCTAAATCACCAAAAAGTATCTCATACCCTGCGAGTCTAAGAGTTGCTCTTTCTATTGTCCCGAGTCTTTCAAAATCCCAATCTTTTAGATGTTCTACTATCGCTTTATCTACCGCTTCAAGATTTTGCATAACACCCTCATAAAGTTCAAGTGCAAAATCTTTTTGTTTGTTTCTTATCTTTTTCTCTTCTAAAATCTCAGCTGTATGTTCAGAAGTGTTACCATTTCCCAAATCAAATGCATAAAGCAAACTTACAACTGCCATTCTTGCATGATGTCTTGTAGCCATTTTAAACCTTTTTTGTATATTTTTCTATAACAGAGTTCACATACTCTTTACTCTTTTCATATTTCTTAGCAATCTCTTCACTACTAAGTCCAATCTCATAAAGAGCTAAAATCTTCCCAAGTTCAAGACCTTGTTGCACACCGTTTTTAGTCCCTTTTTCCATACCTCTTTTGATACCTATCTCATAACTTGGTAACTTTTCCATACTAAAATCACTTAGCATCTCTTCCTCCTGTTTTACAACTTCTAACAAATCTCTGTTTGTAGAGAGTTCTTCTAAAATAAGCATATACTTTCTATACTCATTTATATCTGACTTTGTAAGTTCTATGAGTCTTGTTATGATATAGTTTACCACATCTCTTGGACTTTTATCTTTAAAGTCACATAAAATCGCCAAAACCAAACCATCGGGAGTATCTTGTTTTATGAAATCCTCACAGTTTATAGACTTCATATCAAGTATATTATATATAAAATTTACACCATCTTCCCATATGTTATTTTTCATAGAAAGTTTATCTTTACCTATGTATATGACAAACTGTTTTACTGGTAAAGTTGTTGCTCTTTTTATGTCAAGCCAATATCTAAGCATACGGTATGGCATCTGCATATCGTTTTGATTTTGTATCTCTAAGTGTAACACAAAATCATCATTTACTTTTGCTACAATGTCTGCTCTTCTTGACTCAACTCTTTGTTGTTCAGTCTCTATAAACTCTAAACTTTCTATCTCTATTTTTAAGATATGTTTTGAGATATCTTGAACAATAGACTTTATAATCTCTTTTGAAATTGTGTCTTTTTTCAAACTCTATAAAGCCTCGTATAAATCTAACATCTCTATAACAACTGTCATAGCTTCAAAACCTTTGTTACCAGCTTTTGTTCCTGCTCTTTCTATGGCTTGTTCTATTGTATCTGTTGTTAAAAGACCAAATGAAACTGGTTTTTGATACTTCAAACTCATAGTTGCTATACCTTTTGTTGCTTCTGCTGAAACATAGTCAAAATGTGGTGTAGAGCCTCTTATAACCGCACCCAAAGCACAAATGGCATCATACTTTCCACTATCTAAAAGTTTATCTACTATCATAGGTAACTCAAATGCACCAGGAACTAAGATGTGAGTCAAGTCAGCATCATCTCCACCGTGACGAGCAAAAGCATCTTTTGCACCCTCTACAAGTCTATCTACCACAAAGTGGTTCCATCTTGTGCTTACAATCGCTATCTTTTTACCATTTGTTACTTTTAATCTACCCTCTATAAATTCCATTTTTATCCTTTATAATTTTGTTTTGTGTTTATAATTCTTTTTATAGATATATGAGTTTTATACAAACCATAAACTATCATATAACTTTTAAAAAACAAAACTCTACAATCTTGTTTTAAACCTTTATACCGACACTCTTTACCCATTTTTGGATTTGAACTTAAAAGTAAAATATATTCATCTATCTTACCTATAAACTCATCAGCAACACTTTTTTTATCTTTTCTAATAGTAAGATATATATTTTCTAAATCATCTTTGGCTTTTTTATTATATCTGATTGATATCATATTTTTCTCTCAGATATGTAAAAACTTCCTCATGACTCATACCACTATCCCCAGAGTCTTCACCCTCTTGGATAAGTTTTACCATAGTTTCATCATCTATTGTGTTGTATTCTACATTGTTTACACAACAGTTTTGAGACAAAAACTCCACGAAACTATCGTTGTCCCCTCCAAAATCTTCGTAAAAAACTCTTTCAAGTTCTGGGTTGTCTATGGTTAAAGTAAGCATCATATCTCCCTGATTTTTTTGATACTCTCCAAAAGATTTTTCAAGTCATCTAATTTTAACATATTTGGGCCATCACTCAAAGCTATACTTGGGTCAAAATGTGTTTCAAAGAAAAATCCATCTACACCAACTGCTGCGGCAGCTTTTGCGAGGTATGGAACCATAGAGCTGTCCCCACCTGTTTTTCCATTTTGTGCTGTTGGCATCTGCACAGAGTGTGTTGCATCAAAAATCACTGGTGCAAACTCCCTCATAATCACAAGGTTTCTCATATCTACCACCATATTTCCATACCCAAAAGAGTTACCCCTCTCACAAAGGTAAACTTTATGTTTTTGAGCATTTTCATATGTTGGTTCGCTACAACCTCTTGTTTGTAACACTTTTAAAAGTGGGTACTTCATAGCATCACCACTTAAAAACTGCCCTTTTTTTATATTTATCTCTTTGTCTGTTTTTGCACACTCCACAAGCAAATCTGTCTGACGACATAAAAAAGCTGGGATTTGAAGCATATCTACAACCTCTGCCACACTTTTTACTTGGTATGTTTCGTGAACATCTGTAACTATTTTGTAGCCAAAATCATCTTTTACTTTTTGAAGTATCCTAAGCCCCTCTTCCATTCCAAGACCACGAAAAGACTCCAAAGATGTTCTGTTTGCCTTATCAAAACTCGCTTTGAAGTAAAAATCCAAACTATCATCATTTTGGTATTTTTCAAGTTCAACAGCTATTTTAAATATATTTTCTTCACTCTCTATCACACAAGGACCAGCTAAAAGTTTCATTTTATTTCCTTTTTATAACATTATACACTATCTATACAACTTTGTATGGTTGTTTTTTCAGACACAACAAACTCCACACCATCTGGCAAAGCTTTTGCCGTTGTGTTTCCTATGACTATCACTTTATGTGTAGGTTTTATGGTATGATTTTTCAAAAAACATTTCACACTCGAAGGTGATGTAAAAATCAAAACTGCCCCATCTTCAACACTACATGTAAGAATCTCTTTTGAACACTCACTCTCATAAAACACAACTTCATCTATGCTATACCCATCATCTCTACATGTAGAAACAAAATCACTCGCGACAACTTTTGCTCTTAGGTAAAGCCATTTTGTATTTTTAGGGTATCTTTTTATAATATCTACAAGATTATCTCCATACCCACCACCAACTTCTAAAACCTCTCCACCTATCTTTTCATAGGCCAAAGCACTCTGTTTTGAAACACACAAAGCTTTTTTATACTCATCTAAACCATACTCAACTAACCCTTTTGAAACCTGTTTTGATGTTATGATGAGATAGTCATACTCACTAAAATCTATCTTAGGTTTAAAAAAAGTTATGCTCAAAGAGTTTATGTTTATGGCTCTTTTATGTGTGGATATGGAAAAAAGGTATATTGGTTTTTTGTAAAGTTTTTGGTATAATAGCTCTATCATTTCCGAATGACGCCAGAAAGCCGCCCACGCTGGACTCAGGATGGGAGAAACGGGCGCCTCCCCATTCGGATATGGTATGATAACCTCTTTTGCTTTTTTTAAAAACCTTTTATGCTCTTTATCTCTTACAATATATATGGAAAGTAAAGAACCATCTACATCTACTATGTGGTATATTTTTCTACCATCATTATCACTAATAATATATGCTTTTCTACCACTTTTACTATCTAAATGTATCTCTTCAATATACCAAAACAAAAAAGGTAAAAGTTTATAGTAACCTATCTCTATCTCACTATGCCCTTTTAAATCTTTTATATACCCTCTTTGTTTTGCAAACAAAAACTGAGTTAAAAATATCTCTTGACCATCTATGTTTGATACCGCATATTTTATAGTTTTGTTGTATTTTTCTTTTTTAGGTAAGTTTAAAAGGTAGTTTATATTTTGCTCATAGAGAGGGTAGTTCAAAAACTACTCCCACTCTATTGTTGCTGGTGGTTTTGAAGAGATGTCATAAACAACACGGTTTATACCATCTACTTCGTTTATAATTCTTCTACTGATTCTCTCTAACAAATCGTGTGGAAGGTGGGCAAATGTAGCTGTCATACCATCTACGGCTTCAACAACTCTTACACAAACTGTGTTGTCATAAGTTCTGTTATCACCCATCACACCAACAGATTTTACATTTAAAAGCACTGCAAATGCTTGCCAAGTTTTAGCATAGTATCCACTCGCTTTTAACTCATCAAGAAGTATAACATCTGCCTCACGAAGCAAATCTAAATCTGGTTGGTTTACATCTCCCATAATCCTTATGGCAAGACCAGGTCCAGGGAATGGGTGGCGGTTAATCATATCTGCTGGAAGACCAAGTTCAAGCCCTATCTTTCTAACTTCATCTTTAAAAAGCTCTCTTAGTGGCTCGATTAACTCAAAGTCCATCCAGTCAGGAAGCCCACCAACATTGTGGTGAGACTTGATAACTTCCGAAGGTCCATTTACAGATATGGACTCTATAACATCTGGGTAAAGTGTCCCTTGTGCTAAGAACTTTATACCTTCATGTTTTTTAGCTTCTGCTTCAAAAACCTCTATGAAAGTGTGTCCTATGATTTTTCTTTTCTCCTCTGGACTTGTAACACCTGCTAATCTGCTCAAAAACAGCTCACTCGCATCTGCTACAACCAAAGGAACTTTTAGGTTTATCTTAAAAACTTGTTCAACTTGTTCTCTCTCACCTTTTCTAAGTAAGCCATTATCTACAAAAACAGGAACAAGTTGGTCACCTATCGCTTCATAAAGCATAGCAGCAACAACACTACTATCTACCCCACCACTAAGACCACAAAGAACTTTACCATCACCAACTTTTTCACGGATTAGTTTTATCTGCTCTTTTAGAAAATGCTCCATCTTCCATTTTTCAGTTACTCCACAGATATTTTTTGCGAAGTTTCTAAGCATCAAGTAACCCTCAACAGAGTGTTGAACCTCTGGGTGAAACTGCATAGCATAAACTCTTTTTTCCTCATTTGCTATCGCTGCATAAGGTGAGTTGTCTGATGTTGCTATAACTTTAAACCCTTCTGGAAGAGTATCTACTCTGTCACTATGGCTCATCCAAACTACACTGTTGTCATCACAATCTGCAAAAAGTGGTGAAACACTCTCTGGGTAGCCTTCAAGTTTTAGCTCCGCTTTTCCATACTCATGATGGTCTGAACGGATAACACTTCCACCAAAATCAACTGCTATCCTTTGCATACCATAACAGATACCAAGAACAGGGATACCCATCTCATAAACACCTTGATCAACCTCATAAGCATCTTCATTATAAACACTTGAAGGTCCACCACTAAGGATAACCCCTTTTGGATTTTTTGCTTTAATATCTTCTACCTTTGTATGGTAAGGAAGAATTTCACAGTAAATTTTATCTTCACGAAGACGACGAGCGATAAGCTGAGTATATTGAGAACCAAAATCTAAAACGATTATGCTAACATTTTTCATATAAATGCCTTTAAAAAAGTGAGTTAATTATTGGTGCAATAATACTATATATTTAATTAAATATAGATTTGCTTATTTTCTTAGGTAACTCAAAGTTGCTTTTATGATGTCATCATCATCTTTGCTATCTGCTTTTATACTCTCTTTTTTCTCATCATTGTAAGTAAAAGTTATGTTTTGAGCATAGTTTGAGACATTTTTTATCCCTTTTTTGGCAGATAAAAGTTTTATAACTACAAGCTCTATAAACTGTTTTGTAGGGGTATCAAGCTCCCCAAAACGGTCTATCATCTCCTCTTCTATCTCATAAACCTCAACAACATCCTCACAATGTGAAAGTCGTCTGTATAAATCAAGTCTGAGTCTATCTTCACTCACAACATCATCAGATATGTAAGCACTTATAGTTAGTTTTATATCTATCTTGTTTTTCTTCTCATCTACTGTGTTGCTTAACTCTTTAATGGCATCTTCAAGCATTTTAAGATACAGCGAATAACCTATGTTTTTTATATGCCCACTTTGAGCATCTCCCACAAGGTTTCCACCACCCCTTATCTCCAAATCGTGGTGAGCCAACACACTACCACTACCCAAAAATGAGTTAGATTCAAGTGCTAGTAACCTTTTTTTGGACTCATCGCTTAAAAGCTCTTTGTTTTGAACTATAAAGTAAGCAAACCCCTCATAACTTCCACGACCAACACGACCACGAAGCTGATGTAAGTCTGCCATACCAAACCTGTCTGCTCCATCTACTATGATGGTATTTACACGAGGCATATGGATACCACTCTCAATAATACTTGTCGCTATCATAAGGTCATACTCACCATTTTCAAACTTCAACAACTCTTTTTCTGTTTCTACTGCTGAGATTTTTGAGTGGAGCATCACCATTTTTAGCTCTGGTAAAAGTGCTTTTAGCTCACCATATTTTATGGGCATATGGTCTATGGAGTTATGCACATAAAACACCTGCCCACCACGGCGAAGCTCTCTTAAAATAACCTCTTTTATAAGTTTTTCATCCCACTCTTTCACAAATGTTCTCACACCTTGTCTCTCTTGTGGAGGGGTAAGTAGCTGACTCATAGTTTTTATGGAGCTTAGTGCTTGGTTTAGACTTCTAGGGATAGGGGTTGCACTCATAGATAGCATATGAACATTATGGTAGAGTTCTTTGATTTTCTCTTTTTGTTTTACACCAAACTTGTGTTCCTCATCTACTATCACAACTCCGAGGTTTTTAAACTCCAAACCAAAAAGAGCATGAGTTCCCACTACACAATCTATCTCTCCACTTGCCAAACCTTTTATGATGTTTGTTTTATCTTTTGGTTTTACAAATCTGTCAAGTTTTGCATACCTTATGCCAAGCTCACTAAACCTTTCATCTAAACTTCTAAAATGTTGAGCAGAAAGTAGAGTTGTTGGAACTATAAAAGCTGACTGATAGCCCGACTTGTAAGCGGCATAGATTGTATTTAGTGCTACCTCTGTTTTACCAAACCCAACATCTCCGCTAAGTAGTCTGTCCATTATCTTGCCACTACTCATCTGAGAAATAATCTCATCTATACTTTGAATTTGGTCTTGTGTGTAGTCAAACCCACTAAGTGCTTGAAAATCTTTTAACTCTTTTTTATCTATGGATATTTTTGGAGCTTTTATCAAGGCTCTTGTTGCTGCTATGTTTACTATCTGCCCTGCTATCTCTAAGAGTCGTTTTTTTACTTTTGCTTTTAGTTTCGCAAACCCACCTTTACCAAGTTTGTCTAAAACTGGCAAACTTCCACCACCAGCTATGTAGCGGTCTATGTAGTCAAGGTTTTCTACCGGAAGCAAGATTTTATCATCGCCCATATATTTTATAACTATAAAATCTTTCACACCACCAAGGATTTGAGTTTGTTCTATCTTCTCAAATATCCCAACCCCATAATCTTCATGAACAACATAATCCCCAGCTTTTAAGTCATCTAAAAGTATGGAGGTTTTTCTTCTTCGTCTTTGTTTGTCTGGTTTGTTTAGGGAGATAACAAGTTCATCTTTTGTTACTATGTTTAAAATGTATGGAGCATAAACTTTTGTAATATTTGAAGAGTCAAATATCCCAGCTTGTTTTAAAACTGCTTCGTTTGCCCCTATGAGTGTGATTTTTTTGTTTTTATGCACATTTAAAAGTTGTTCAACATTTGCTACAACCAACTCTTTTACATCGTCATCTGCTTCTAAAACCTCAACATCAAAAAACTCTTTTGGAGTTTGTGGGTTATTTAGGGCATAGGCATCTTTTAGTAAGTTGTCGAGATTTTTTGAGAGTTTTACATCTTTACCCTCTAAAAAGTTCTCACTCAACTCATCTAAATGCCAGTAACCAAGAGAAGCTACATCTTTTACCAAAGAGTCAAACTCACTGTTTTGCACTTTTTGTTGAAGTTTTTCAAACTCCTCTTCACTCAAAGAGTAAAAAGCGGGAGCTATCTCAAAACTCTCCAACTCATCTTTTTTTGTTCTTTGAGTTTCAAGTTCAAACTCTTTTATCTGCTCTATCTCATTGTCAAACAAAGAGATTCTTATGGGGTTTTTAGCAGATGGGACAAATATATCTATAATGTCTCCACGAAAAGAGATTTCCCCCTCCACTTGAACAATATCTACAAAACTATAACCCCAAAAAAGCATCTTTTGTTTAAAACCATTTAGGTCTAAAACCTCACCAAAACCTACATGTAGAGTTTGTAAAAGCTCTTTTTTTGGAACATTAAAAAGCAAGGTTTTTAGTGGAGCTATGACGAGAGGTTTAGTTTTGTGGTAGTTTTTCAAAGCACTAAAAAGTTGGTGTAACTCCTCTTTGTAGCTTCTTAGGTCATCTCCAAACCCAGCGCGAAAATCTGGAAAAACGACACAATCTTTTTTAAAAAAATCACACACATTTTTTAAAGATTGTGCCTCTTTGAAATCTTCACAAACTAAAACTTCTAAATTTTTATTGTTTTTAAAGTATGAAAAAAGTGCGGATTGAGACATTTTATACCTATTTCTTTTTAGGAGTTTCTATCTGCTTAACTATGCTGTTACCTGAAAAAATAGCTTTTGCTTCTATCACAAGTTCAGAAGACTCTACTTGCCCCTCAACTTTTCCAAGAGCTTTTATCTCAACTCTTGAAGCGTTAATGCTACCATTTACGACACCATTTACAACAACTCTACCAGCAAAAAGCTCACCAACTACTTTTCCGTTTTTACCTATATTTACATCATTTTTAGAGTTTATAGTTCCTTCAAACTCACCATCTATGAAGATGTTACAAGAGAGGTTCATATCCCCCTTTATTTTTGCCCCAGCTGTGATGATGGTTGTATTTGTGTCTCCACTATGCTTAGTTTTATCTTCGATATTTCCGTTATTAAAGATTGCCATGGTATTTTTTTCTCCTTTTTAAATATATCTTTAAAATTTTTAACATTCCATTTCATAAACCAATAAGGGTTTACAACTCTACCCATAAACCTGACTTCATAATGAAGATGTGGTCCACTACTTAAACCTGTATTTCCACTGTAACCTATCAGTGTACCTTTGGAAATAAATGTTCCAGACCTTACAACAATCCTGTTTAAGTGTCCAAAGTATGTTTTAAATCCGTAGTTATGATTTATGATTATAAGTTTACCATAACCACTCTTTTTATGCATAGATGCCCACTCAACTATACCATCTGCTGTGGCATAAATTGGAGTGTTCATTTTTGCTCTTAAATCTATCCCAGGGTGATACTCTTTTTTGTGAGTTATAGGGTGTATTCTATTACCAAACTTACCTGTAACACCTTTAAATTCCAAAGGAAATCCATTTGGTATGAATGTCAATAAAACAGCTATCTGTTCAGATGAAAGTTTAGTAAGATTTACCCTTTGTTTGAGTGATGCCTCTGGAACTGGTGTTATACCTATGAGATTTTCTATCTCTTTTAAAGAGAGAGATAAATCTTTTAACTCTTTTTGTTTTTCTGCCAAGTAATGTTTTGAGAGTAAAACTTTTTGATGTAGTTCATCATTTTTGGCATTTAAAAGTGTGAAATCATTTTCCAGCTTCACTTTTTTGGCTTCAAGTTCATTTAGTGTTGAACTCAAATACCAAATAGTCCCAGCTCCAACAATACCAACAAAAGCAAATAAAATTGCCAAATAAAGTAAAATTTTTTTAACAAACTGATGCAGATTTAACTGGTGCATACCATGGTCATCATTTATGGTTATTGTAAAATGCTTATCCATTTTGCACCCTTAAAAACTGTTCAACAACACTAAAAGAACCAAAAACAAGATAGTTTTTACAATCTTCTACATGTAGAAATTTTTTATGTTTTATATCTAAATTTTTCAAAACTTTTTGTAGCTCTTTTTCATCTACTATGCGACTATCTTCTACATCTATAATCTCTATATGTAAAATTATTGGCTTTAAAATCTCTAAGACTTTTTCATAGTCTTTGTCTTTGAAGCTGTTATAAACTAAAATATATTTTTGAGGTTCCAACTCAGAGAGTATAGCTTTTGCAGCTAAAACATTATGCCCCACATCTACCAAAACATTTGGAGCTATCTTAGTTAATCTGCCAAAAAGTTTTGAGTTTTTAAAACTTGTTTCATCATATTTTACACCCAAAACCTTCAAAGCAGATACAGCCAAAGCTAAGTTTTGTTTTAGATACTTTGCTACATGTAGGCTTTTTGAAATTTTTTCAACCTCATCTTCATCTACCAAATCTTCAACTTTGTAAGTTTTAAAATTTTGTGCTACCTCATAAACTTCACTATGTGTTTGATAACCCAAAATAGCTTGTTTTTGTATGGCATTTAGTTTTGTAGTGGCTATCTGTTTTATGGTAGTTCCTAAAAAAGACTCATGGTCTTTGTCTATCTTTGTAACAAGTGTCAAAACATTTTCAAAAACGGCTGTGGCATCATACTCACCACCAAGTCCAGCTTCAAGCACAACATACTCACACCCATCAAAAACAAACATAGCCACAAAAGTTGTGTACTCAAAATAGCTAAGTGAGTTTAGTTCATCTTGTGTCAAAAGAGTTTGTAGTTTGTTGTGAGCATTGTCTAAAACATCATCACTAGCATCACCGCCATCTAACCAAACTCTTTCGTTGAACTTTAAAATGTGTGGAGATGTGTAGTGCCCCACTCTAAAACCACTGTTTTTTAAAGCTGTTGCCAAAAATCTACCTGTTGTACCTTTACCGTTTGTACCCACTACATGTACAATCTTTGGTTGTGGTAAAAACTTTTTTAGTTTTTTGTAGATGCGAGGCATTCTGCCATA
The DNA here is from genome assembly GCA_964400715.1 of uncultured Sulfurimonas sp. Taxonomy (GTDB): domain Bacteria; phylum Campylobacterota; class Campylobacteria; order Campylobacterales; family Sulfurimonadaceae; genus Sulfurimonas. The sequence continues at coordinate 1,849 of CAYNVR010000018.1, read as the reverse complement.
GTCTATCTCATCATAATAAAGTGGTTTGTTATCTAAAAAATTTTGAAGTTGCACTATTTTTTCTTGTATCCAACTTGGTTTCTACCACTGTTTTTAGCGATATATAGATACTCATCTGCTGAGTTTACTACGGCTTGTAAAGATGTATGTATTTTTCTCTCACTCAGACCAGAACTAACAGTTACTGCTATCCTTTGACCTTTGTAGATAAACTTGGCATTTTCAACATGTTTTCTAACTTTTTGGGCAAATACAACTCCACCTTTTAGGTCTGTATTGCTTAAAAGTGCTAAAAACTCTTCACCACCAAATCTACCAATAATATCAACTGTTCTAGAATCTTTTTTCAATATTTTTGCAAATGCACTCAAAACTGCATCTCCTGCTTCATGCCCATAAGTATCGTTTACATTTTTGAAATGGTCCAAATCAAACATAACAACAACATAGTTATGCCCATACCTTTGATACTCTGCTTCTTTTAACTCCATATACTCATCAAGAGCTCTTTTATTGTACAACTTTGTAAGGAAGTCTATTTTAGATTCCTCTTTTGCTTTTTTAAGTTCAGCTTCTAACATCTGAACTTTTTTCTTCAAAACAGAAACATCTTCACTATCATTTCTTAACTCATCACTTAAAGATATAGTATTTTCTTCAAGTGCAGTTGCTATGGTAAAAAGTTTTTTATGAGCCTCTTTAAAAGAGTTTGTAGATACATCATTTATGGTATCTAACTCTTTTTTTATCTTTTGTATCTCTGCATTTGAACTGTCCGATTTTTCAATCATACCAATGAGTTTTGAAGATAGTTTTTCTAAAACATTATCCAAAGATGAAACCATCTCTTTAACACTCTCTTTATCTAGTGCTATTCTAAGAGATATGGCAGATTTTATCTCATTTTCAATATCTGTCTTTGTGATAATTGTTGGGTCTGATTTTAACTTTGAGCTTAAAGTTTGCAATCTTTTATCTACCTTTGAAGATATAGATGGAACAAAAGATGAAGCAAATAAAGAAGCTATATGTGAAACATCTAACTCTGTATCTGCATTTGATGTTTTATCTACAATATTTTCTACACTTTTTTTAAGATTTTTTGTATCTAAATCGCAAAAAGGTTTTAGTTTTTGTAAAAAAGTATCATCATAAGTTGCTATAAAATTTGCCCAAAGTTGTTTAAACTGTTCTGTTTCTTGCTCTGTTGGGTTTGAGTTTAACATCTCAATACTTCTTTTTGCTAGTTCACTTGCCTCTTGGTTGTGTAACAAAGCTATGGCTTGTAAAATTTTTTTTGTAAGAAGAGTTTGAGATTCAAGAAGTTGAGAACACTTTGTGGAGTTTGTTCTGTTTAGTTTTGAAATTAAAAACCTAACAAGTTCACCCATAGTTTTAACTCTATACTGAGTTATCTCTTTTTGTAAATCTTTGTTTAGTGTTTTTGTAAACTTATCTACTTGTGAACAGTCTTCTACATTCATACCAGCTTTTTTTGCCTCTTTACAAAAAGCTTCCGCATAAAACTCAGGTGTCATAAGTTTGTTTTCTAACTCTAACCTTTTTATAGCTTTTTTTACTATTGTATGTATTGTCATCAATCTTCCTTTTTTAAACCCTCAGCAGATATTTTGGCTACTAATGCTTTTAGTGCTTTTAAGGAGCTGTACCTAATGGCATCTAACCTTTGTTGGTCACTCAAAACAGAGTTTGCAACTATGGAAAAGTCATAAGTTCCTTTTGTTGAGTAACTTTTTTTGGTACCATCTTTTTTTACAACACTGACACTTAAAGATATGGTTGTTCTGTATGCTATGACATACCCATCTGCATTGTATTGTATGGGGCT
>CAYNVR010000017.1:0-16052 GCA_964400715.1 uncultured Sulfurimonas sp. | reverse complement strand
TTATTGAAGATGAAAAACTTATCGTAGTTGTTGTAGATTTTAAACATCGACAACAAGCATATGATTAACTACATAACAAAATATAATGCCCCTAAAACCCAAGACAATAATTCAATAAGATTTATTTTCAAAAAAGTTAAAATATTTAGAGCAAAATGGAGTAAATTATGAGTAGAAAAAAAGGTCAGACATACACAGCTGAACAAAAAACAAAACAAAACTTCTTCGTTCCAGATTTAACCCATAACAGTAAAATTATATTTGTTTTAGAATCTCCACATACACAAGAGGTAAAGGCTGGTTACCCTGTGGCTGGGAAAAGTGGGGTAGATATGTCAAAGGTTTTATTTGGTTTAGATGAGAGCTTTGGAAAACTTGTGTTTGAGGGTAAGGTAGATGGTTTTGGACTTTTAAATGTATATAACTACCCACTTCAAAGTGTTGTTTATGGCTCTTTACATGTAGAGGGTATTGAGTTTTTTGACAGGGTGCGACAAAACCCAAAACTTCGTAAAAAAGATTGTGAACTTAACCACTTTTTAAAAGCTATGTTGGAAGATTTTAAACAAAGACTCTCAAAACATAAAGACAAAAAGATAGTTTTGTGTGGAAACTTTGTGCAAAATGCTTTTAGTGAGGTTTTTAGTGAAGATGAGTTTGCTTTGGTATATAAAGTGCCACACCCATCTTTTAACAACTGGCAAAAAGCAAAATATAAAAAAGAGATAGATGGTTTAAAGGAAATAATTTTTTCGGTATAATCTTACAAAAAGGATACCTATGAAAAACTATATAAAAAATCAGATAAAAAACTCTTATGAAACAAAACAAAAAATCTATGAAGATGAGGCTTTGCTGAGTAACATTACAAAAGTAGCACAGCTTTGTGTTGATGTTTATAAAAACTCCAAAAAAACTATACTTGCTGGAAATGGTGGTAGTGCAGCAGATGCTCAACACATAGCCGCAGAACTTGTTGGCAGATACGGTTTTGACAGAGCTTCTTTACCATCTTTGGCACTTACAACAGATACTTCAAACCTAACAGCGATAGGAAATGACTATGGTTACGATTTTGTATTTTCAAGACAACTTGAAGGTATGGGGCAAGATGGAGATGTTTTTATAGGTATCTCAACATCTGGAAACTCTCAAAACATCATAAATGCTTTTGAGAGTGCTAAGAAAAAAAACATAACAACTGTTGCTTTGGTTGGAAAAGATGGTGGGCAGATGGCAAAGATGGCAGATGTAGCTCTTGTTGTGCCATCTAACCAAACTCCCCGCATACAAGAATCCCACATTCTCATAGGGCATATTTTGTGTGATATCATAGAAAAAGAGATATTTGCAGATGGTGTAAAATGAGCAAAAAAGCACTCTTTTTAGACAGAGACGGTGTTATAAATGTTGAAAAAAACTACCTTTACAAAGTGGAAGATTTTGAGTTTATAGATGAAGTTTTTGAGCTTTGTAGATTTTTTCAAGACAAAGGCTACATCATAGTTGTTGTAACAAACCAGTCTGGCATAGCAAGGGGTTTTTACACTGAAAAAGATTTTGAAAAACTTACAAAATTTATGGTAGATGGGTTTGAAAAACAAAACCTACATGTAGCCAAAGTTTACCATTGTCCACACCACCCAAACATAACTGGTGAGTGTAGTTGTAGAAAACCAAAACCAGGGATGTTACTTCAAGCTCAAAAAGAGTTAGATATAGATATGAAAAACTCCATAATGGTGGGTGACAAACAAAGAGATGTTGATGCTGGTAAAAACGCAGGTGTTGGTTACAACTACCTTTATGAGGGAAGTTTTAAGGAGATAATAGATGCTCATTCTAAATAGTGGTGGAACATTTAATAAAAGATACAACCATATATCTGGCGAGTTGGAAGTGCCGTATGACAACTATGCCATAGAGAAGATTTTAGACTCTTACCACGACAACTACGACTTAGCTGGTGTTGTTTATAAAGACAGTTTAGAGATGGATATGCAAGACAGAAAGATGTTGGCTAACATCATAATGCACTCAGAAGATGACACTTTTCTCATAGTTCACGGAACAGATACCATAGATATAACAGCAGAGTTTTTAAGTGAGATATTTGAAGATAAAAAGATAGTCTTAACAGGTGCTATGAAACCTTTGGAGATAGACAACATAGAAGCTACATTAAATCTTGGAATGAGCATAGGTTTTTTAAAAGCCAACCCACAAAATGGAGTTTATATCTGTATGAGTGGTTATATAAAAAGATATGATGAGATTAGAAAAAACAAAAACATAGGAAGGTTTGAACTTGTCTGAAAAAATACCATGCACACACTGCCATCTTGAATTTAGCAAAGATGTTATGATACAAGATGGGGAGCATCATTTTTGTTGTAACGGTTGTCAAGGGGTTTATCATCTTTTGAGTGATGAGGGGTTAGATAGTTTTTATGACAAAGTTGGAGACACAAAACTTGCCCCACCAACACAGCAGTATGAGGACTCTGCGAACTTTAACTCACCAGCATTTTATGATAAATTTGTAAAAACAAACTCAGAAGGTTTTTGTGAGGTTTCACTCATCATAGAGGGTATCCACTGTTCTGCTTGTGTATGGTTAAATGAAAAAGCTCTTCACAAGATGGAGGGTGTCATAGAAGCAAACATAAACTTTACAAACAACAAAGCAACTATTATCTGGGCAGATGATGTTGTAAAACTTTCACAGATTATAGATATGATACGAGCCATAGGTTACAATGCCTACCCTTATGATGCTTCACTTCAAGAGGTTCATGCAAACAAACAAAGAAAAGATTACTATCTGCGAATATCTGTTGCTCTGTTTGCTACTATGAATGTTATGTGGATAGCAGTTGCTCAGTATGCAGGGTATTTCTCAGGGATAGAACAAGAGATGAAAACCATACTAAACATAGCGGAGGGAGTTTTGGCTACTCCGGTGCTGTTTTACAGTGGTTGGGTATTTTTTAGAGGGGCATACTACGGACTAAAAAACAAAGTGATAAATATGGACTTGCTTGTTGCTACGGGTTCACTTTTAACCTACATATACTCCATATACATAACCATTATAGAGAGTGGAGAAGCATATTTTGACTCTGTGAGTATGATTATAACCTTTGTTTTGATTGGTAAATTTTTAGAGGTTTTAAGCAAAAAAAGTGCGGTTGATACACTTGATGTGATAGGCAAACACCTCCCAACAGAGGCAAATGTTTTAAAAGATGGCAAAGTTGTGAGTTGTAAACTTGATGATATATCTGTGGGAGACATCATAGTAGTTAGCTCTGGTGAAAAAGTTTTGCTTGATGGTATCATCACAAAGGGTGATGGGTATTTTGATGAGTCAAGTCTCACAGGTGAGAATGAGCCTATATTTAAAAAGGTTGGAGATAAAGTTATAAGTGGAACAACAAGCATAGATGCAGATGTTCAGTTTGAAGCTACAAAAGATTTTAAACACTCAACCATCTCAAACCTTGTTTCACTTTTAGAAAATGCTATAAATAAAAAACCAAAGATAGAGCAGATGGCAAACAAACTCTCAGAGTATTTTTCATCTGTTATTTTGGTACTTTCATTTTTAACATTTGCGGGTTGGTACTTTTTTGGTGCTGGGTTTGAACACTCTTTGATGGTTAGTATAGCAGTTATAGTTATAGCTTGTCCATGTGCTTTGGGCTTGGCTACTCCGGTAGCTACACTTGTTGGGCTTAGTCTTGGTGCATCAAGGGGGATACTCTTCAAAGAGGCCGCTCAACTTGAAACTATGGCAAAAGCAGATGTTTTAGTGGTAGATAAAACAGGAACTTTGACTGTTGGAAAACCAGAGGTTTTAAAAGAGAACATTTTAAAAGAGTTTGACAAAAACCTTCTTTACTCTATGTTAAAACTCTCAAACCACCCCATAGCAAACGGAGTGTTTGAGTATTTGGAACAAAACTATGAAATGGTTGAGGTTGGGTTTGATGAGTTTAAACAGTTGTCTGCCCGTGGTATAGTTGCCAAAACAAACTCTACTCAACTACTTGGTGGAAACAAAAAACTTTTAGATGAGTTTGGGATTGAGTGTAGCTTTGAGAGTGATGAGAGTGTTTTTTACTTTGTGGTTGGTGATGATGTTGTAGCTGTTTATGAACTTGCAGACAAAATCAAAGATGATGCTTCAACACTTGTAAACTCTCTAAAAGAGCAAAGCATACAAACCATTATGCTAACTGGTGACCACAAAAAAAGTGCTTCAAAAGTTGCGAAACAAACTGGCATAGAGGAGTTTTACCACGACTTGACACCAGAACAAAAGTTAGAGTTCATAGACAAACTTCACACTCAAAACAGAGTTGTTGTGATGGTTGGAGATGGAGTAAATGATGTTTTAGCCTTAGCAAAAGCTGATATAGGTATAGCTATGGGAAGTGGAAGTGACATAGCCATAGATGTGGGAGATGTTGTTTTGTTAGACAACAGTTTAAAATCTCTTTTAGAATCTTTTAACATCTCAAAAATAACTTTTAAACTCATAAAACAAAACTTTGCTATCTCGCTTGTTTACAACTCCATAACAGTTCCACTTGCTATGGCTGGGTATGTCATACCACTTATAGCAGCTATATCTATGAGTGTAAGTTCACTGCTTGTTGTTGGTAACTCTATGAGGATTAGATTAAAATTTAAAAAGGAAAAAAATGGATAATGGTATAGTAGCTATGATGTTGGGAGCTTCCATCTTTTTGGGTGGGTTGGCTCTTAGTGCATTTTTGTGGGCAGTAAAAAGTGGACAGTTTGATGATGAAGAGAAATTTTTAAATGCTGTTAAATTTGATAATGAGGAAGATTTAAGAGATGCTTATGAAAAAGAGAAAAAGAAAGAAGAGTTAAAGAAAAACTCTTACAAACCAGAGTAGATTGCCAAAAGGCAATCTAAAAATTATTTACCGATAGTTTGAGCAAAAGCTTCTAAATCAGCATCGCTATAAGCAGCTACTTGACCTTTCATAAGACCTTTCATTGGACCACCATAAGTACCAGCTTTGTAACCTTTAAGAGCAGCAGCAATCTCTGCATGAGTCATATCTTTAACAATTTTAGATTTACCAAGAGCATGTTTACCAAAGTCTGCACCGTGACAACCAGCACATTTACCAGCTACAACACCAGCTACTGCACTTGTACTTAAAGCTAATGCAGCTACACCTGCGATAATAATTTTTTTCATTTTATTTCCTTTTTAAAAAAATTTCATCCACATTATATATCTTTGAGTCTTAAATACTTGTTAATAAATATAAAGGTATTATTTTATTAAAGATTTTTATAAACAGGTGTGAAGATGAGATACATAGAAAATGATTTAAAAGATAAAGCTATACTTATAACAGGTGGAGCTGGGTTTATAGGCTCAAATCTGGCTTTTTACTTTCAAAACAACCACCCAGAAGCAAAGGTTGTTGTGCTTGATAGTTTTAGAAGTGGTGAAACACTCTCAAATGGTAACCTTAAAAGTTTTGGACACTTTAAAAACCTTGTTGGTTTTCGTGGGGAGATTATAAGTGGAGATATAAACGACAAAGATTTGCTTTTAGATTTGGAGATGAACTACAACTTTGACTACATATTTCACGAAGCTGCTATATCTGACACAACAGCACAAGAGCAAGATTTGATGATAAAAACAAATGTAAATGCCTACAAAGATTTACTAGAACTAGCCATAAGACACGGTGCAAATATGATATATGCTTCAAGTGCAGCAACTTATGGTAATGCTCCATCTCCACAAACAGTTGGTTGTGAAGCTCCACAAAATGTTTATGGTTTTTCAAAGCTCTCTATGGACCACCTATCTCGCCAGTATATGAAAGAGTGTGAGATAAATATAGTTGGACTTAGATACTTCAATGTTTATGGTAAAAATGAGTTTTTTAAAAACACAACTGCTTCTATGGTTTTACAGTTTGGACACCAGATTTTAGCTGGTAAAAACCCTCGCCTTTTTGAAGGGAGCGATAAGATTTTAAGAGATTTTATCTACATAGAAGATATTATCCAAGCAAATATAAAAGCTATGAACCCAAAACAAAGTGGCATCTACAATGTAGGAACAGGTAAAGCAAGAAGCTTTCAAGATATAGTAGATATCTTACAAAAAGAGTTGGGAACAAATCTTACATGTGAGTATATCCCTAACCCATTTGTAGGCTCTTACCAGTTTCACACAGAAGCAGACATAGAACCAACAAAAGAGGCTCTTGACTATGCCCCAGCTTATGAGATGGAAGATGGCATAAAAGATTATGTAGCTGAGATAAAAAGAGTTTATGAGAGTGAAGTGAAAGGTTGAAAATGCAAACTATTACAATAAATATTAAAAATGACAGTTTATTAGACAAAGTTATATGGTTTTTGGAACATCTTAAAGGTGATGGTTTGGAGATAACCTCAAAAGAAGATATAGAAGACTTAAAACTTTTAAAAGCGACAAGAGATGAAGATACAATCTCTTTTGAAAAATATCTAAATAATCAGTCAAAATAATGAATATAGAGATTAGAAAAAGTGCTATAAAAGATTTAGAAAAAATTTCTGAACCTTACAAAAGTAAAATTCATATCAAATTGTTAGAATTAAAAAATTTTCCAAATATACAAAACATAAAAAAACTTACAAATTTTGAGCCAGCTTATAGGTTAAGAGTTGGTGATTATAGAGTTTTGTTTGATGTTTTTAATGATACAATTATTATTGGTAGAATTTTACATAGACAAAAAAGTTATTAATATGGAAGAGATATGAAAAAACTAAAAGATTTCAAACCAAACATCTTAGTTGTTGGGGACTTGATGATAGACCACTATTTGTGGGGAAATTGTGAGAGAATTTCACCAGAAGCACCGGTTCAGGTGGTAGATATACAAAAAGAAACAACTGTTCTTGGTGGGGCTGGAAATGTTGTAAACAACCTTGTAACTCTTGGTGCAAATGTGAGTGTGTGTAGTGTTATAGGTGATGATGACAACGGTATAGAACTTGTTGAAATGTTAAAAAACATAGATGTAGATACATCTAAAATAGTTACTCAAAACGGTAGAAAAACATCAAAAAAGAGTCGTGTCATCGCTGTTTCACAACAGATACTAAGGTACGACAAAGAGAGTAAAGATGAGGTAAAAGACAACTCTGTCAAAGAGATGTTGGCTTTGCTTGAAGATATATCTGCTTACGATATTGTGATTTTATCTGATTATGGAAAAGGTGTTTTAAGAGATAATTTTTGTCAAGAGGTTGTAGCTCTTGCAAACAAAAACAACACAAAAGTTTTAGTGGACCCAAAAGGGAGTGATTTTTCAAAATATAAAGGTGCTTACCTCCTTACTCCAAACAAAAAAGAGGCAATCCTCGCTACAAATATAGAGATAAAAGATGAAACAACTCTAAAACAAGCTCTTTTAAAACTAAAAGATGAGTGCGATTTAGATATATCTCTCATAACACTTTCCGAAGATGGCATAGCGACATTTGATGATGAACTAAAAATCTTCCCAACAGTCGCAAAAGAGGTTTTTGATGTAACAGGTGCGGGAGATACTGTGATAGCTTCCATAGCTTATGCTCTAAGTGCTGACAAAACCATAGAAGATGTTGCAAAGTTCGCAAACCTTGCGGCTGGTGTTGTTGTGGGCAAGATAGGTAGTGCAACAGTAACTCTTGATGAGATAGAAGAGTACGAAGCATCTTTACACAAATCTACCTCAGATACACACATAAAAACTTTTGAAGAGATAGATGAGATAGTAAAAAGATACAAAGCAAATGGTAAAAAAGTTGTGTTTACAAACGGTTGTTTTGACATCTTACATGTAGGGCATGTAAAGTATCTTCAAGTTGCAAAAAGTTTTGGAGATATCCTCATAGTGGGGCTAAACTCAGATGAATCTATAAAAAGATTAAAAGGTGAAGATAGACCCATAAACATAGCACAAGACAGAGCTTACCTTTTGGCTGCTTTGGAGAGTGTGGACTTTGTTGTGCCGTTTGAAGAGGACACACCACACAACCTCATAAAAATGATAGAACCAGATACACTTGTAAAAGGTGGTGACTATGAGGGTAAAAAGGTTGTTGGAACAGAGTTTAGCGGTGAGCTAAAACTTGTTGAATTTGTAGATGGCAAAAGCACTACAAAAACGATAGAAAAAATCAAAAAACAATCTTGCTAAATTTATAATTTGCACTATGGTAGATGGTAACTTTGTACTTTCTACCGTAGTATTTCATTAAGATTTGTTGTAGTGTTGGTTCTATTGATGGTGCGAACCAAGCATTGTTACTCATAGCTATGACAAATTTCACATCACCCTCATATATCTTTTTTGATGTAGCTTCATAACATATGGCATTTCTAAATTTTATACCTTTTATGTAAAAATCTGTTGGTTTGTCAGCAGGTTTAAAGTCAGCTTCCCCAGCAAAAAAAGTTTCATTAACCCATTCTTGTGCGAACTTTGGAAGTGGGACATACTCTCCAAAAGGGACTAAAACAAACTTTTTGGCGATGCTAAAATCTCCATCTTTTAAGATATATGTTACATTGTAGTGGTTGTTTTTTTCACTGTAAAGTGAGCCTGTTATAATGGTTATATCTTTTGAGAGTTCTAAAAGTTTTTGTAAAAATTGTGGATGCTTATTCATATAAAAAGGGTAAAAACTCTCAGGAAAAACAACTACATCATAACCATTTTTTATGGCTTTGTTTATCTCTGTGTAGCCTATTTGTATGATTTTTGGCAGTTCTTGTGCAGTCCATTTTTTATCTTGTTTTATATCTGTTTGTACAAGTTTTATTTTTAGTGGCATATTGTTTTGTTGAGGTGTTTGGAAGTTAAGTGTAAAAATGAGTGCTAAGAGTGGTATGAACTTTAACTTTTTTAAAGGCAAAGCCAAAACAAGTAACATTATGGCTAGTTGGTATGTTTGCAAACCAAAGTAACTATCTGTAAAAATAGCTTGTATCTGTAACCAGTTGAAGTAAAAAACATCTACAAAGTTTAAGGCAAATAGAGCAATGGCTCTGTAAAATGGCTTCTCAAAAAGTGCTAACACACCAAAAAACAGCATATAAACCAACCCAAAACCAACTGTTACAAATGGAGTTAAGTAGCCAACACCTGTGTATTTAAAACTGTACCCAACCCAGTAAAACCAAAAAATACCCACAAAAAAACCAGCTACTAAAACAGCTTTTTTTTCTACATGTAGAAAAAGGTAAAGTGCGATTAGGCCAAAAATGGAGTTTACAAATTTGTTAGTTAAATCAAAATACTCAAAATATATAAATGAGCTAAAAAATACAGCAGTTATAAGACCCATAAGAAAATAATTTAATTTTTGCATAATGGAAGTATAACTTATAAGACACCGTTTTATTTTTAAACTTTGGTATAATTACCAAACATTTTAAAAAGGGTAAAAGTTATGATAAATCTTAAAAATCCAGACCTTTACAACAACAGAGAGCTATCTTGGTTACAGTTTAACACAAGAGTTCTAAAACAAGCACAAGACACCTCTTTGCCACTTTTAGAAAGGTTAAAATTTCTTGCTATCTATGGAACAAACTTAGATGAATTTTATATGATAAGGGTAGCAGGACTTAAAAAACTTTTTGCGGCTGGGGTTATTGTATCTGGTGCAGATAGACTTACACCTCTTCAACAACTAAAAGAGATACGAAACTACCTACACAAAGAGCAAAAAGCGGTTGAGAGTTGTAGAAATGAGATACTAAAAGAGCTTGAAGGTGAAGGGATATTTGTAAAAACTTACGATGAAGTAGATAACAACGAAAAAAAAGAACTAAACAAATTTTTTCAAGAAAATATCTACCCAGTTATCATCCCCATAGCCATAGACGCGACACACCCCTTCCCACACCTAAACAACCTTAGTTTTGGTTTGATTGTAAAACTTCAAGATACAGATGATGAAACGATAGAGAGATTTGGTATCATAAGAGTTCCAAGGGTTTTAGATAGATTTGTTCAACTTGGAAACGGAACTTATGTTCCCATAGAGAGTCTTGTAGCAAAACATGTAGATGAGCTTTTCCCCGGATATACACTACTTAAATATGCCTCTTGTAGAATTACAAGAAATGCGGACATAGCGATAGAAGAGGAGGAAGCCGATGACTTTATGGAGATACTTGAAGAGGGGTTAAAACTTAGAAGAAAAGGTGAGATGGTAAGACTCGAAATAGGTAGTAATGCCGATGAAGAGGTTATAAACTTTTTTAACCAACATGTAAATGTTTACAAAGATGATATCTACAAGTTTAACACATTTTTAAACCTTTCAAGTTTGTGGCAAATAGTTGGAAACAAAGATTTCGCACACCTTTTACTACCACCGTTTAAACCAAAAAATCTGCCACCGTTTGATACAAACGAAAACATCTTCAATGTTCTTGAAAAACAAGATATACTGCTTTACCACCCATATGAGAGTTTTGAGCCTGTTGTAAAACTTATACAAACAGCGGCAAAAGACCCAGATGTTGTTTCCATAAAGATGACACTATACCGCTCTGGAACAAACTCACCAATAGTAAAAGCACTTATGGATGCGAGTGAGAGTGGAAAACAGGTAACAGTTATGGTTGAGCTAAAAGCAAGGTTTGATGAAGAAAACAACCTCATCTGGGCAAAAGCACTTGAAAAAGCTGGGGCTCATGTTATCTACGGCATAAAAGGTTTCAAAGTTCATGCCAAAGCCACACTTGTAACAAGAAGAACAAACGGCAAACTAAAACAATATGCCCACCTTGGAACTGGTAACTACAACCCATCTACGGCAAAAATATATACAGATATAAGCTATATGACAAGTAAAGATGTTGTTACAAACGACCTTACAAGGTTTTTCCACTTCTTAACTGGTTTTAGTAAAAAAGGTAAACTAAATGAACTATATATGTCCCCTTCACAGATAAAACCAAAGATTTTATCTCTCATACAAAATGAGTCAAGAAAAGGTAAAGATGGGCAGATAATCGCAAAAGTAAACTCACTTGTTGATGATGATGTGATTAGAGCTTTATACAAAGCTTCACAAGCTGGGGTAAAAATAGACCTCATAGTAAGGGGGATTTGTTGTCTAAAACCGCAAATAAAAGGGGTAAGTGAGAACATTAGAGTTATATCTATACTGGGCAAATACTTAGAACACCCAAGAACTTTTTACTTCAAAAACGACCCTGTTGGAGTTTACATTTCAAGTGCGGACTGGATGCCACGAAACCTTGTTCGTCGTATAGAACTTCTAACAGCCATAAAAGACAAAGAAGCAAAAGAAAAAATCATACAGATACTAAAACTTCAATGTTCAGATAACAACTTAGCTCACGAGCTACAAAGTGATGGCACATACAAAAAGATAAAAAAAGACAGTTCAAAATCCATCAACAACCACAAACTGCTTGAAGATTATGTAAACCGTATATCAAAAGCTACAAAAAAAGACAACAGTAGCCACATCCACCAGTTGGTTACAAGATTATTTATAGAGAGTTGATTATGTTACACAAGTTTAAAGATACAAACCCAGTTATAGGCAAAAACAGTTGGATAGCACCCTCAGCAGATGTTATAGGAGATGTTACATGTGGAGAGGATTGCTCTATATGGTTTGGTTGTGTAGTGAGGGGTGATGTTCACTACATAAAGATAGGAAACAGAGTAAACATTCAAGACCTGAGTATGATACATGTAACACACTACAAAAAAGCAGACAAGAGTGATGGAAACCCAACTATCATAGAAGATGATGTAACAATAGGACACAGAGTTATGCTACATGGTTGTACCATAAAAAAAGCTTGTCTTATTGGTATGAGTGCTACTATATTAGATGGAGCAGTAATAGGTGAAGAGTCGATAGTTGGAGCTGGTGCTTTGGTAACAAAAAACAAAGTATTTCCACCCCGATCACTCATAGTTGGCTCACCAGCAAAAGTTGTAAGAACTCTAAGCGATGAAGAGGTAACAGAGCTTTATGCCTCTGCTACGAGGTATGTTGAGTTTAAAAATGACTACTCTAACTAGCCTTAACTAAACACTCTTTGCAAACACCACTAAAAGATATATGATAAGTTGTCACAACGGTGTTGGCATAGGTGGTTCTATGCAACCTTTCCCTGTTGTAAATGCATATAAATATGAAAATGTAGGGGACTTCAAAGGTAATAAAAACAGAAAAAACTCCTAAACCAGATATGAACTAAACTAAAATAAGCATACATTATATGTAGGCTTATTGCACTTGCAAAACCATCTAAAAATATGCTAGAATGCACAAAACAATCTAACCATCATAAAAGGTTATAGATGGAGAATATACTATCTAAAAACAAAATAAACCTTGTAATGATATTTTCATTTACAAGCTTACTCATTATATCTGCGTACTTTATACATAATGCACTTTACGATTATGCAGTAGAAACAAATCTTGAAAAATCAAAACAACTTCGTAAAGAGATAATGCTAACAAGAGATTATCTATCAAATATAGCCCCAAAAGTAACAATCACAGATAACACTATATCCCCTTTTGCTGTAACACCTGCTTTTGTAACATCACACATAACATCAGAGATGTCCAAAAATGAAAAAATCTACATAAAACAAACATCACTAGACTACCGTAACCCAGCAAACAAACCAGATAAATTTGAAGCAGAGATACTTAAAAAATATAAAATAGGTAAGATAAAAGGTGAATACTACGAACTAAATAAATTTCAAGGTAAAGACTCCCTCCGTTACACATACCCTATCTATGTAAAACAACAGTGCTTAGCATGTCATGGAAAACCTTATGTAGATGTAGATGAAAAAACATATAAACTTTTAATACAAAACTATGGAGATGTAGCATTTAACTACAAACTAAATGACCTCAGAGGTATGCTCTCCATTGCCATAGATATTGAGCTTATAGATTCAACCGTAAGTAAACTAGACAAAAATATATTTATCTTATTTGTTGTTTTTATAACTTTTGCCATCATTTTACTATATGTAGAAAACAAATTTGTTTACCAACCAAAACTTAAAAAGATAGAACTTCTCAACTCAACACTATCATACAGAGTTAAAAAAGAGATAGAAAAAAACCGTCAAAAGGAGCATATTTTAGTTGAACAATCTAAACTCGCACAGATGGGAGAGATGATGAATATGATAGCCCATCAATGGAGACAACCTCTAAATGTCATCTCAACACAGATGGTTCACCTAAAACTAAAAAAAGAGTTAGACACTCTATCTAATGAAAACATTGAACAAGTAATAGAAATAGTATCTACAAAAACACAAGAACTTTCAAAAATCATAGATGACTTTATGAAGTTTAACCAACCAGGTGCAGTAACAAAGTTTAAAATAAAACAAGCTGTTGAAAATACTCACAACATTATCCACAAACAGATGGAAAACAAAGAAATTGTACTAGATATATCTGATATAGATGAAAACTTAGAGGTTGTTCACAACCAAAAAGCAATAGAACATGTACTTCTAAACTTAGTTGTAAATTCAAGAGATGCATTTGAAGAAAATCCAAATATCAAAAACCCAAAAATACAAATAAAATCTTGCATAGAAGATGACCAAATTGTTCTAAAAGTTATAGACAATGCAGGTGGTATTCCAAATGACATCATAAACAAAATCTTTAACCCTTATTTTACTACAAAAGATAGTGGCAAAGGAACTGGCATAGGGCTTTATATGTCTAAAAAAATGGTAGAAGAGATAAAAGGTTCTAAGCTAACAGTAAAAGTTGATGGTAATACAACTACATTTTCTATAATATTTACAAAAAAGTAACGGTAAAAATACCGCTACATTCTCACTCTAACAGACTGCTCGTGAGCTGTTAGCCCCTCTGTGTTTGCTATGAGTGCACAATCTTCACCTATCTCGTTTATAGCCTGTTTTGAAAACGAGATGATAGAACTCTTTTTCATAAAGTTCTCAACCCCAAGTGGTGAGTAAAACTTAGCTGTTCCACCAGTTGGTAGTGTATGGTTTGGACCAGCTACATAGTCACCTATCGCTTCTGGTGTATTATGTCCTAAAAAGATAGCACCTGCATGTTTTATGCTTGAAAGTAAATCAAACGGACTAAGAGTAGCCACTTCTAAGTGTTCTGGTGCTATCTCATTCATAAGTGAAACTGCCTCATCCATAGTTTTTGTAACAATTATAGCTCCCCTCTCATCTATCGATTTTTGAGCTATCTCTTTTCTTGGAAGTTTTTCAAGCCATTTAAAAATCTCAGACTTAACCTCATCTGCTAAGTTTTGAGATGGTGTTATGAGTATAGAACTTGCCATCTCATCATGTTCAGCCTGACTTAACAAATCTATGGCGATGTGTGAAGCATTCGCACTATCATCTGCTAAGATACCTATCTCACTTGGCCCTGCTATCATATCTATGTGAACATCACCAAAAACCATCTTTTTAGCAGTTGCTACAAAGATGTTTCCCGGACCTGTTATAACATCTACTTTTGGTATGTTTTGAGTTCCATAAGCCATAGCAGCTATCGCACTCGCTCCACCAACTTTAAAAACTTCACTAACTCCACAAAGGTAACATGCCCCCAACAAAAGAGAGTTTGGTTCATTATCTGGTGTAGGTGTACAAACCACTATATTTTCCACACCAGCAACCTGAGCAGGTATAACATTCATAAGAAGTGAAGATGGGTAAGCAGCTTTCCCACCAGGTATGTAAAGCCCTGCACTATCAACCGCTGTTACTTTTTGCCCAAGTATAGTTCCGTTTGCCTCTGTGTCAAACCACGACTTTGGTTTTTGTTTTTCATGGTAAGCTTTTATCCTATCATAGGCTACATGTAGAGCAGATTTTAGTTTTTCATCGAGATTATCGTAAGCTTTTTTCATATCTTCTTGCGATATTTTCAACTCATCATCACTCTTTGGAGACCAACCGTCAAACTTAGATATATGGTTAAAAAGAGCTTTGTTTCCATCTTTTTTTATCTCATCTATAATCCCACCAACAATGTTACTAACAGTGGCTATGTCCATCTTGCCACGACCTAAAATCTCTTCAAATTCTACTTTAAAATTTTTACTATCTGTTGTTGTAAATATCATACTAATCCTTTATAGTCCCAAATAAGGGTGTAAAACCTCTGGTATATCTATGGTTCCATCTTCGTGTTGGAAATTCTCCATTATGGCAACAAGTGTTCTACCAACTGCCAAAGATGAACCATTTAGTGTATGAACAAGCTCATTTTTCTTACCATTTTTAAAACGGATTTTTGCACGACGAGCTTGAAACTCCCTTGTGTTGCTTACAGATGAGATTTCACGGTAGCAGTTTTGCCCTGGTAACCACACTTCAAGGTCAATAGTCTTTGCAGCACTAAAACCTAAATCTCCCGTACAAAGTGTTACAAGTCTGTGTGGAAGTTTTAAAGCACTTAAAAGGTCTGAGGCACACTCAACCATCTCATCAAACACTTTGTCGCTATCTTCTGGTTTTGTGATGGAAACAAGCTCAACTTTATGGAATTGATGTTGTCTTATCATCCCACGAGTATCTCTTCCTGCTGCTCCTGCTTCTTTTCTAAAACAAGATGTGTAAGCTGTCATTTTTAGAGGTAGCTCATCTGCTTTTAGTATCTCATCTTGGTAGAGGTTTGTTACTGGAACTTCTGCTGTTGGTATGAGAAACAACTCTTGTGAGTCTATCTTGTAAAGGTCATCTTCAAACTTTGGAAGTTGTCCTGTTCCTTGTAGTGCTTGACGGTTTACAAGTGCTGGAACACTAACTTCTGCAAAACCTCTTTCTCTGTTAAAATCTAACATAAAGTTTATGAGAGCTCTCTCTAACCTTGCTCCCATCCCAAAACTAACACTAAAACGGCTTGTTGCGAGTTTTACACCCCTTTGAAAGTCTATCCAGCCATTTTGTTCTGCTAGTTCCCAA
>CAYNVR010000016.1:0-16164 GCA_964400715.1 uncultured Sulfurimonas sp. | reverse complement strand
TTTTGAAATGCTCTATTGTGTAGTCTATCTCTTCATCTGTTGTAAAACGGCTTAGGCTTAGTCTAATCCCTGTGTGAGCAAGTTCATTGTCTGCACCTATGGCCAACATAACAGTGTTTGCTTCCAAATCTTCACTCGCACATGCAGAACCTGTTGAAGCACCTATTTGAGAGTTGTTTAAATCCCAAAGCATACCTTCACCCTCAACACCTTTGATTGAAATCAAAATAGTGTTTGGAGTTCTATTTTCTCTTGAACCAACCACAAAAGTATCACTTAGTTTTAAAAGCTCATCTTCAAGTCTATCTCTTTTAGCTCTTATAGATGCCATCTTTTCTTCTATGTTTGTAGTTGCAAGTTCTATCGCTTTTCCCATACCAACTATGTAAGGCACATTTAGAGTTCCACTTCTTCTATGCCCCATCTGCTCACCACCGTGAAGTAAAGGTGTAAGAGCTTGTGAGTTTTTGATAAACAAAGCACCTATCCCTTTTGGACCGTGAAACTTGTGAGCGGACATACTTACAAAGTCCACATGTACATCTTGTAAATCTACTGGTATCTTCCCAACTGCTTGAACACCGTCTGAGTGAAAAAGTACACCTTTTTCTTTACAAATCTCCCCTATCTCTTTTATGGGAAATATAGCACCAGTTTCGTTTGATGCCCACATGATGGAAACAAGAGCAGTTTTTTCTGTGATGAAACTCTTAACTGTATGAGCTTCTACAACCCCTTGTTCATTTACAGGAAGGTAAGTTACTTTTACCCCCTGTTCTTCCAACCATTTACATGTAGAGAGGATTGAAGGGTGTTCTACCTCACTTGTGATGATGTGGTTTTTGTCTCCATTTACTATTTTATCTAACCAGATAGATTTTAAAACCCAGTTGTTAGACTCTGTTGCACACGATGTGAAGATGATGTCATCTTCATCACTTGCATTTAGTGCAGTATAAACTTGGTTTATAGCAGTTCTAAGTGCAGGGTGAGATGCTGTTCCAAACTTATGAAGTGAGCTTGGGTTTCCATAAATTTCACTAAAAAATGGTTGCATCGCTTCCACAACTTGTGGGTCACACATTGTTGTAGCATTGTTATCTAAATATACTTGCATATCTACCTCTTTTTAAATAAGACTAATTTTGTCTTGTTTTAGTTTTGACATCATAATAGTTTTGACATTATGATTAGCTTAAATAAAACTGATAATTTTTTCTATTTAGAATATAATTTTGGAAACAAATAAACTTTTCAACTATTTTTTGGTAAAATGACACAATTTTTAAAAAAGGCAGATATATGTTTATAGATGATATAAGTGCAATAGAAGTTATGGATTCTCGTGGTAATCCAACTGTAAAAGCTACTGTAAGATTGAGTGATGGTACTGTTGAGAGTGCTATTGTTCCATCTGGTGCAAGTACAGGTAAGAGAGAAGCTTTAGAGCTTCGTGATGGTGGTGATAGATATATGGGTAAAGGTGTTTTACAAGCAGTTGAAAATGTAAACACTCAAATATCTGATGCACTAATTGGTATGAGTCCATTCAATCAAGCGGTGATTGATGCTACTATGAAAGAGCTAGATGGTACAGATAACTACGGAAACTTAGGAGCAAATGCAGTTTTAGGTGTTTCTATGGCGGTTGCTCGTGCGGCAGCTAAGAGTCTTGATGTGCCACTTTACCGCTACTTAGGTGGTGCAAATGCTATGGTTATGCCAACACCTATGCTTAACATCATCAACGGTGGTAGCCATGCAGATAACTCTGTGGACTTTCAAGAGTATATGATTATGCCTGTTGGTTTTGAGGACTTTGCTGAATCATTAAGAGCATCTGCTGAGGTTTATCATAACTTAAAAGCTATCTTAAAAGCTAAAAAACACAACACAGCTCTTGGTGATGAGGGTGGTTTCGCACCAGATTTAAGCTCAAATGAAGAGCCTATCCAAATCATTATGGAAGCGATAGAAAAAGCAGGGTACAAAGCTGGTGAGCAAATAGCTATCGCACTTGATGTAGCTGCTAGTGAGCTTGTTTGTGAAGGTGGTTATAGATTAGATAGTGAAAACAGAACTGTTACAAGTGAAGAGTTAGTTGAGTATTATGTAGATTTATGTTCTAAGTATCCTATCGTTTCTATCGAAGATGGTTTAAGTGAAGATGACTGGGATGGTTGGAAAGTTTTAACTGAGAAATTAGCAGATAAAGTTCAACTTGTTGGTGATGACTTGTTTGTTACAAATGCTAACATCTTAAATGAAGGTATAAACAAAAACATAGCAAATGCTATCTTAATTAAGCCAAACCAAATTGGTTCTGTAAGTGAGACTATGCTAACAGTTAGACTTGCTCAAAGAAATGGTTACAAATGTGTTATGAGTCACCGTTCAGGTGAGAGTGAAGATGCTTTCATAGCTGATTTTGCTGTTGCACTTAACTGTGGTGAGATAAAAACAGGTTCAACTGCAAGAGGTGAGAGAACTGCAAAATACAACCGTCTTTTAGAGATAGAAAACGAAGTTGTTTATGGTGAGTACTTAGGTTCTGTCCTTTTTAAATAGGGGTTAGTTTATGCCCAAAGAGGAGCTTTCACATGTACTAGATTCAGAACAAAGTTTTATACAAAGATACTTTGGTCTGAGTCTTTTTAAGTTCCTTGTTTTTATAATTATAATAGTATCTTTTAGTGTGTATGTAGGTTTTTTACTTTATGGAGATTCTTCTGTTGAGGTTTTGTTTCAACTGCAAGATTATGAAAACTACCTACATACCGAGATACAACATCTCAAACGGGAAAATGCTCAACTGCAAAGGGAGTATTTTGAACTAAAAGAGATAAGTGTTCAAGAGTAGATTGGAGTTTGATTTTGGTTTTTAGAACCTTTTTATTTTTTATAGCCTTTTTAACTGTTTTAGATGCTAGACAAAACCCTTTTTTCCCATCTGTTGGTGAAAAAGATATAACATATACTACAAATATAGTTGAAAAAAAAGAGCCTTTAAAAAGGGCAACTGTTACTTTGCCATCTACGGCAAGGGTTATAAAAAGTGTAAAGGTTGAGTTCCAAAACCTAGATGGTTCAATGGAAACAAAAAAAATAGAGCTAGATAATGCCATAGATTGGCATTTACCAATTTTTATATCTCAAAACTACTCTTTAAATTTAGAAAAACCACAAAAAGAAAAAAAAATATTTAAAAAGATTTTTGAAAAAAAATATGCTACATTTTATCTAAATGGTAAAAGTTTGAAGATTGTTACAACAGATAAGCTTCTAAGAAACTTTTTACTTGTAGAACCTCACCGTATAGTTTGTGATTTTAAAAGGTTTGCAGATTTGAGAAGTTATGAAAAAAGTTTAAAAAATTCCCCATTTAAAAGTTTTCGCATAGGAAATCATCAGGGTTACTATCGTGTTGTGATAGAACTTGATGGGCTTTACAAATATAAGATAAATAATATAAAAAATGGTTATATTATTAAGTTGTTATAGATGTTAAAAATTTTAATTGTTTTTATATTTTTAACTCTATATGTAGATGCACTTAGTATTAAGCAAAAAAAAGAAAATTTTATAAACTCCATTTTACCACATATAGCAGTTGTGTATGATGAGCTTTACAAACAGTTTAAAGATATTGAAAAATCAACAGATACAGAAAAAATTTTGAAGCTTCAAAATATATATGGGGTTAAAAACAAACAAGATTTGCTAATAGCATTAAAACCACATCCAAAAAGTATAGTTTTGGCACAAGCCATAGTTGAGAGTGGTTGGGGTAGTTCTAGGTTTTACAAAGAAGCAAACAATCTATTTGGTGTGTGGAGTTCAAATCCAAACCAAGATAGAGTTCCAGCTCTTGAAAAAAGGGGTGGGGTAAAGACTATATATCTTAGAAAGTTTAAATCTGTTGATGAGTCTATAAGGTCTTACTATTTTATGATAGCAAAAGCAAGAGCATATAAAAACTTCCGTTTTGTAAGGTTTTATACAGATGATGTTTACTTAATGGTTGAGTATTTGGATAAATATTCGGAGATGGGAAAAAAATATACTAAAACTTTACAAAAAATTATAAGTTATAATAAATTAACAAGGTACGATAAGTAATTTTTTTGTTATAATTAGGGCGAAATTATATTCTAAATTTACTAAAAACAGGAGTTAATGTAGAGATAGTCTCTTCATTTACTGTTTTTTGTAAAGAGAGACTTTTTTCTATAAAAAATAAATGGATACAATGAACGGATTAAAAGATTATTTAGATTCTCACGAGTTAAGTGAGATGCACCCATCAGACATAGCAAAGATTATCAAAAATCTGCCTGATGATGAGTTTCGTGAAGCGATAAAGCTTGTACCAAAAGATATAGTTGGGGATGTTGCCCTTGCATTGCCAGATAGACTTTTTGATGATGTTGTAGAGTCTTTGAGTGTAGATGAACTCTCACATGCAGTAGCAGAGTTGGAGTCAGATGACCAGCTGGAATTTATGCAAGAACTTGAAGAGGTAGATGAAAATGTAGCCTCAGAAGTTTTTAAAACACTTGACCATCAAGATAAAAAAGAGATAGAAAAGTTACAAGCATACAGTGAAGATGAAGCTGGTGCTTATATGCAACTTGAAGTCTTTACAGCAAAAAAAGATGAAATTGTACAGGATGTTATAAAAAGGTTTGCAAAGCTTAGAAAAGAGAATGAACTTGAAAATGTTCAAAACCTTTTTGTAACAGATGAGAGTAACAAACTACTTTACTCTATTGGTCTTGATGACTTACTTATATTTGACTTTTCAAAAACCATAGAGGAAAACATAGCTCAAAGTGATGAAAACTTTGAGCAAAAAGCAGCGATAGACAGAGAAAACATAAAAGATGTTGTGCATTACTTTGAAGAGTATGACCTCTCTGTTATGCCAGTTATAAATGAGTATGGTGTTTTGGTTGGTCGTATAACCTCAGATGATATTTATGACATCATCAACGAACATGCAACAGAGCAGATGTATAATCTAGCAGGGGTTAATGATGATGCAGAGGAAGATGAAGATGTACTAAAAGCTGGTAAAAACAGAGCTATTTGGCTTGGACTTAACCTTGTAACAGCTATTATGGCATCTTTGGTTATAGGTGTTTTTTCAGATACACTTGAAAGTATGGTAGCTCTTGCAGTGCTTATGCCCATAGTTGCTTCCATGGGTGGAAATGCAGGAACTCAAACTCTTACCGTTGTTGTAAGGCAGTTAGCCCTTGGAGATATAACTTCAAAAGATGCAAAAAGAGCCATAAAAAAAGAGGTGCTTATCTCACTTTTAAATGGTGGAATTTTTGCTGTGGTTATAGGGTTTATAGCCTATATCTGGTTTAACATACCACTACTTGGATTAGTTATTGCTTTGAGTATGGTTATAAACTTGTTTATGGCTGGTTTTTTTGGTGCAACTATACCGTTGTTACTCAAAAAGCTAGATGTTGACCCAGCCATAGGTAGTACAGTTATTTTAACAACTGTTACAGATGTTGTGGGCTTTTTTAGTTTCTTAGGTCTTGCAACTTGGATATTATTATAAAGGAAGATTGAAAATCTAATGGATTTACTTATACTGTTTTTTGTATTGTCAGTTGGTGTGTCGTTTGTATGTTCTGTTTTAGAATCTGTACTCTTGTCCATCTCTATGTCTTATGTGGCTGTAATGGAGAAAGAATCTCCAAAAGTTGGGAGTCTTTTAAGAGTACAAAAAGAAAATATAAACCAGTCAATCGCTTCTATTTTAATCTTAAATACCATCGCAAACACTTTGGGTGCCGCAGCTGTTGGGGCTCAGGCATCTGAGGTTTTTGGAAATGATGCTGTTGTTATAGTCTCTGTTGTGCTTACATTTGCTATATTATTTTTATCTGAGATTATCCCTAAAACCATAGGTGCGATTTACTGGAAAAGTTTAGCTCCACTGTCTGCTCAGTTTATTAGAGTTTTTATATGGCTTACATACCCTATAATTTTAACAACCTTAGCTGTTACGAATAAAATCTCAAAAGGGAAAGATGATGCTCACTCCATAACAAAAGAGGAGCTTTTAGAGAGTATGCTTCAAGGTGAAGATGAGGGTGTCATAGATGAAAAAGAATCAGATGTTATAGAAAATATATTAAATCTTGACAATATAAAAGTGAGTGAAGTTTTAACTCCTAGAAGTGTTGTTTTTGCACTAGATGAAAATACTTTACTAAAAGATGCTTTACAAAAAGATGAGATTTTCAAGTTTTCAAGGTTTCCAGTTTACAATGGAAGCATAGAAGATGTAACAGGTATAGTTTTGACTAAAAAGATTTTTAGACAAGCTCTCATAGATGATAGTGTAACACTAAAAGATGTGAAAAAAGATATGTTTACCATAAATGAAAATATACCAGTTTCAAAAGCACTTGATTTGTTTATATCTAAAAAAGAGCATATGTTTTTAGTAAGTGACAACTACGACCAAACAGAGGGTATAGTTACTCTTGAAGATTGTGTTGAAACTATCTTGGGTGTTGAGATTATGGATGAAAGTGACTCAACAGAAGATATGAGAGAGTTGGCAAAACTAAAAATGAAGATGAAGAGAAAAGCAAAAGAGGGGTAGTTATAAGATTTTATAACACCCATACGGAGAATTTTTTCGTTTTTATTTTTCCGTGTTTTAGTTTTTTGTATGCTTCATCTACTAGTTCAGATTTTATAGCTACATAGCTTTGTGTGTCATATATATCTATCTTGCCAACATCTTCACCTTTTAGTTTTGAGTTGTTGGTTAATGCACCAAGTATATCCATAGCTCTTAGTTTGTCTTTTTTCCCACCCTCTATAACAAGTGAGATATATGGAGATTTCATAGTAAAGTTTTCATCACTTTTTAGTGTTGAAACATTTTCAAAAACTATCTCATCATCTTTGTAATCTTCTATCTCTGTGTCATCTGTATAAAAACTAATGCTCAATCCACTTTTGTCTTTTCTAGCAGTTCTTCCAACTCTGTGGATATATATCTCTTTTTCGTATGGCATATCGTAGTTTACGACCATACTTAGTTCTGCTATGTCTAAACCTCTACTTGCAACATCGGTTGCAACTAAAACTCTACAACTACCATTTGAGAACTGTGTTAAAACATCGTTTCTTTCATACTGTTCTAAATCTCCATGGAGACTTAGTGCATCTATGTTGTGTTTTTGTAGTTGGTTTGCTATCTCATCTGTTTGTATTTTTGTAGATGAAAAAACTATAACATTTTTTGGATTGAATGTTGTAAAAACATCTATAAGTGTTTGTAGTTTATCTTCAACTTTAAAAAACTTTTGTGTAAGTTTAGATTTTTGACTCTCAACTTTGATGAAAACTGCATCTTTTTGTAAAGTTTTGCTAAGTTCTAAAATCTCATCTGTATATGTTGCAGAAAATAAAAGAGTTTGTTTTTGTTTTGGTGTAAAATTTATAATAGAACTCACCTCCTCTAAAAATCCCATATCTAACATTCTATCTGCTTCATCTAAAACTAGTGTATGTAGATGTTTTAGGTCTAGACTCTCTTTGTTTAGATGTTTTAAGGCTCTACCCGGAGTTGCAACTATGATGTGTGCCTGATGTGAGAGAGAGTTTAATTGTTTACCAAAAGACTCCCCTCCACAAAGTAGAAGTATTTTTATGTTGTGTTTAAACTTTGCCAAAACTCTTAACTCTTTTGCAACTTGTTGAGCCAACTCCCTTGTAGGGCAGAGGATGAGTGATTGAACTCGAAAAAGTTTTACATCTAGTTTGTTTAAAACACCTATGCCAAAAGTGGCTGTTTTTCCACTACCTGTTTGTGCCTGTGCTAAGACATCTTTGTCTTGTAGTATGTGTGGCAGAGCTTCTTGTTGTATGGGAGTCATAGACTCATACCCAATTTTGTGTAAGTTCTCAATAAGAGGTTGTTGTATATTTAGTTTATTAAAATTCATATACCATCATACCATAAAATGGGATGTTTTTTGAAAGTTTACTGTTGCTAGGCTGTACTCTTTTTTATTTTTTTGTTCTGTTTAAGTTATTCTTTATAGGATTGCTTATTGTATCAAAAGTTAGTACAAAAACCCAAAGAGCCAAAGTGGTAGTTTGTTTTTAAACCCTACTTCTATATCATCAGCCACCACAAAGGAGTTTTCTACATCTTTTATCTACTCCAAATAATTGGATTACAATTTCTATTAGAATTTGCTATTTATAAATTCGTATTTTAGGGGGATTTATATAAAAGTGGCTCCGGATACTGGATTCGAACCAGTGACCAAATGATTAACAGTCATCTACTCTACCGCTGAGCTAATCCGGAATGTTTTTAAGAGGTGAAATTATATATATTTTTAAAATAAATGTCAAGGCTTATGATATAATTTTAGTATCAATTTAGGAGTTTTTGTGAAGATAGTTTTACTTGATGCCATAACATTTGGTGGTACAGATTTGAGTTGTTTTAGTAGCTTTGGTGATGTTGAGGTGTATCAAAAAACAGATGCCACTCAAACTTTTGAGCGTATAAAAGATAGTGAAGTTGTGGTGACAAACAAAGTTGTTATCACAAGAGAGATGATGGAGGGTGCAAACAAACTTAAACTTATATGTATAGCAGCTACTGGTATGAATAATGTTGATTTGGACTCTGCAAAAGAGCTTGGTATAGTTGTTAAAAATGTAGCAGGGTATTCAACTAATTCTGTTGTGCAACATACATTTTCTATGTTGTTTTACTTGATGGGGCATTCAAAATACTATGATGAAGTTGTAAAGAGTAAAACATACTCAAACAGTGGTATTTTTACAGATGTCTCACAACCATTTTTTGAGCTAAAAGGTAAAAAATGGGGGATTATAGGTTTAGGAGAGATAGGAAAAGGTGTTGCAAAAATAGCTGATGCTTTTGGTGCAGATGTTTGTTACTACTCAACAAGTGGTAAAAATCTGCAACAAAATTATCTACATGTAGAGTTAGATGAATTGCTTAAAAATTGTGACATTGTCACTATTCATGCACCGTTAAATGAGAAAACAAATAATCTTTTAGACTATGAAAAACTTTCTACATGTAAAGATGGTGCAGTTGTTTTAAACCTTGGTCGTGGTGGGATTATAAACGAGGAAGATGTAGCTAAAATAGTGGATGAAAAAGATATATATTTTGGTTTAGATGTGTTTGTAAAAGAGCCATTACCAACAGATAGTCCACTGCTACATGTAAAAAATAAAGACAGATTATATTTAACACCTCATATAGCTTGGACTTCGGTAGAAGCTCGTGAGAAACTCATAAAAAGTGTTTGTGAAAATATATCTCAGTGCCAGAGCTAACACTTTTTGTTTCAGCCTTTTTGGCTGCGACCATACTACCTTTTTCATCTGAAATAGCACTTGTTTTTGCCATTAAAAATGGTATGTCTGAATTAAATGCACTTTTTTTTGCGAGTGTTGGAAATGTTTTGGCAGTTGTTTTTAACTACTTTTTGGGTTATTTTCTTTATAAAAAATCTAAAAAGAAACTTTTAAACTCAAAGATAGGAAAAAAGGTTTATATTTGCGGACATAGGTATGGTTATATTGCTATGTTGTTTTCTTTTTTGCCAGTTGTTGGTGACCCGTTGAGTATTGTTGCTGGGCTTTTTAGGTTGAAGTTTTTATGGTTTATATTGTTAGTTGGTAGTTTAAGAGTTTTGAGGTATATTTTTGTTATTCAACTACTATAAAACCTACCAAAAAGGTAGATTTAGTTTGGTATGCTAGGTGGAGTTATCTGCTTACCAAGTAGAGCATAGCTTTTACCAACACGAGCAACAGGTTCATAGTCTAGTGTTATTTTCTCTTTGTTTGTAATTATATTGTCATCTATGAATTGATGTTTTATCTCAACTATAAGTGGTATGGTTTTTGAGCCTTTTAGGTCTATCTCTTGATATAGTTCACATAAAAAAGCACTAGGAGTTCCTTTGATGATAGGTGCAAAACCATCTTCTACATGTAGAGTTTCTATGTCAAAAAGTTCTGCTTCACTTATCTTTTCATCTAACTCTTTTGAGCTAAAATGCATCTTTTCTAAAAGCTTTTCATCTACCATACAGATAGTACATTTTTTTGTTTCTCTTATGTTTTTTAGTGTATCTTTTGGAGTTCCATCACTTTTATGACCTATGCTTACAACCATTGTAGGTGGTTCAGAACTAAGCCCCATAAAGTAGCTAAAAGGAGCTATGTTTACAACCCCATCTTTGTTTTGAGTAACAATCCAAGCTATGGGACGGGGGATAATAGTTTGTGCCATTAGTTGGTATTTTGCTGTTAGTTGTTTGTCTTTGTAGTTTATAACCATTTTAATCCTTTAAAAGAGTTATTATACAGAATTATTTTATATTCTTACAAACTTTTTAAGATATAACATTGTAAACTCTCTTAACTTATTTTAGGGTAGATGATGGAAAACAGAGTTGTTATAGATAGTGTTTGTACTTATTGTGGTGTTGGTTGCGATATAGCAGCTGAGATAGATACAAAAGAGAATAAAATCAAAAAGGTTTTTGCTCATCCAGATGGTGTTGTTTCACAAGGTAACCTTTGTATAAAAGGTAAATACGGCTACGACTTTGTAGATAGTCCAGATAGACTCAAATCACCCCGCATAAAAAAATCTTTCATAGAGAAAAATCCAAACTTAAAAGATGTTTTAAACCTAAAAGATTATGATGAAAACTGGTATGAAACAGACTTAGACTCAGCTACAACAGCTATCTCTTTAAAACTAAAAGAGATACAAAAAAACTACGGTAACAAAAGTGTTTGTTCCATAGGTGGTGCAAGAACATCTTGTGAGAGTGTGTATCTGTTTCAAAAGTTTACAAGATATACTCTAAAATCTCCACATGTAGATAACTGTGCAAGGGTTTGTCACTCACCATCTCTTAGTGGGATGAAAAAAACCATAGGTGAGGGGGCTGCTACAAACCCTTACAACGACATATACAATGCAGAGTTTATGATAGTGATTGGTTCAAACACAACAGAGGCTCACCCCATCATAGCAAACCGTATCATAGATGTAGCAAGACAGCACGACAATTTGGCTGTTTTTGATGTAAGGGAGATAAAGCTTCACAGATTTTCAAAGTATAAAGCTATCATACCTTATGAGTCAAACCTTATGGTTTTAAATATGTTAGCTTATGTAATCATAGATGAAGAGCTTTATGATGAGAGCTTTGTAGAGGATAGAACAGTTGGTTTTGAGGAGTTTAAAAATAAAATTTTAAATGACCCGTATGCAAATCCAGATTTTTTTAAAGAGATTGAGGGGTATGAGTGCCTTGCTAAAACCATACGAAAAGTAGCTCGTGAGTATGCTTTGAAAAAGTCTATGATATTTTGGGGACTTGGTGTAACTGAACATACAGATGGTAGTTATGCTGTGATGGCGATAACTCACTTGGCTCTTATGACTGGTAATGTTGGTAAAAGTGGGGCGGGGCTTATGCCTCTAAGAGGGCAAAACAATGTTCAAGGTGCTTGTGATATGGGTATGTTGCCATATTTTGCACCAGATTATCAAGAACCAAAAGAGGTTGGGCTTATGACCCCAGAGCTTGTAGATGAGATGATAGCTGGAAATGTAAAAGCACTTTTAAATATGGGGGAAGATATAACACACATCCACCCAAACCTAAACAAAGTAAACAAAGCTTTACAAAACTTAGAACTCATAGTGGTTCAAGAGTTGTTTATGAACGACATTGCACAAAAAGCAGATATAGTCATAGGTGTAAAATCTGCTTATGAAAAAACGGGTGTATATGTAAATGCTATGAGAAGGCTTCATCTAAGTCAGCCACTTGTTAAATCAGACTTGCCAGATGACTGGGAGGTTTTACAACTCATAGATAACAAAATGGGTGGAGATGCCTTTTACAAAAGTTCGCAAGATGTGTGGGACGAAGTAAGAGAGGTGGCTTACCGCCGTTTTAGTGGGGCGGATTATATTCGTCTAAAAAGACATAGAAAAAGGGGACTTCAATGGCCAGTTCATACGGAAGATACCCCTATTTTACATCAGTTGGATTTTAGAACAGATGATGGTTTGGGGCATTTTTGCTACAACCAATACAAACTTCGTGGGATGGTTGAGGAGATAATCCAAAACAGATTGAGTGGTTACCACTTAACTACTGGTAGAACTTTGGCACACTACAACAACTCTGCTCAAACTATACAAAGTGAGAGGTTAAATAAACGGTACAGTGAAGATGTGCTGTTTGTAAGTGAAGAGGACAAAGATGATTTTAAAACAGATAGAGTTGTTTTAAAAACAGAGTTTGGAGAGTCTGCTCCACTTGTTGTAAAATTTAGTGAGAAGATAAAACCAAAAACTCTTTTTACAACATTTCACCACTCATCTTCAAAAATCAACTATCTTTTTGGCGATAAGTGTGATGAGGTGATAAAAACAGCAGCTTTTAAGGCTATAAAGGTTGAAGTGATACCGAACTAATCAAATCTTTACTTTAAATAGTGTAAAATATCCAAATTTTATTAAAAGGTTCAATGTATGAAGTTATCGCTTAAAACAATCCCTCATATAGCAAACAAAATCGCGGTAGATTTAAGTAAAAGTGGTGTTGTTACTATGACAAGAGGTCTTGAACCTGTTGCACAAGAAGCTCAAAAGATTTTAGAAAACTCTGTTAAACAAGAGATGGCTCTTGAAGCAAAAGCAAGAGAGATTTGTGAAGAAAATGAAGAAAATATAGAGTTTATGTTAGCAGATGAAAGACAACTCTTTTTTATGATAAAAAAGAAACTTGCTCCTGAATTTGGTGTGATTTTAAACTATGAAGAAAGATTTTCAGATATATCTCATAAAATACTTGATGAACTTTACGAAGAGTATCTTATAGAGTTTGATGTGACAGAAAACAGGGTGAAAAATATAATCTATAATGCCATAACAGATTTTATAGCAGATGCTTCTGAGATAGAAGATGCTGTGATGGATAAGATAAGAACTTACAAAAGAAAGTATATCCCAGGAACAGATGAGTTTGATATACTGTACGAAAAACTTTACAAAGAAGAGATGACAAAAAGAGGTATGGAGTAAGATATGAAAAGAGTGTGGATTTATCTTGAAAATGGAACTTTTTTAGAGGCAAATAGTTTTGGTGCAGATGGCACAAGTGTGGGTGAGATAGTTTTTAATACATCTCTTACAGGTTACCAAGAGATAATGTCAGACCCATCTTATGCTGGGCAGTTTGTAACATTTACTATGCCAGAGATAGGAAATGTAGGTGTAAATGAGCAAGATATGGAAAGCTCAAAAGCTCATGCAAAGGGTATGATTGTTAGAAACTACCAAGAAAGATACTCAAATTTTAGAGCAGAAGACTCTTTGCAAAACTTTCTTGTAAAACACAATGTGATGGGTATCTGCGACATAGATACTCGCTTTTTAACTAAGATGATAAGAAGTGAAGGTGCTATGATGATGGTAGCTTCAACAGAGGTTAGTTCAAAAGATGAGCTAAAAGATATCTTAGAAAAATCACCTCGCATAGAAGATATAAACTACATTGAGCAAGTTAGCACAAAAGAGCCATACACTCACACAAGTTCAACTTACTCTTACCGTGAGTTTAAATATGATGATGCTCCAAAACAAGAGGCTAAGATAGCTGTTATAGACTTTGGTGTGAAAAGAAATATCTTAAATGAGATAGTAAGTGCGGGGATAGGTGTAGAGGTTATCCCTAACGATTTTATAGCAGAAGATATCATAGAAAAATACAACAACAAACTCATAGATGGTGTGTTTTTATCAAACGGACCGGGTGACCCACTTGTACTTAAAAAAGAGCAAGAGCAGATTAAAAAGCTTATAAAAGCAAAAATTCCTATGTTTGGTATCTGTTTAGGGCATCAGTTACTTTCTATCTCTCATGGGTATGATACTTTTAAACTAAAATTTGGTCACCACGGTGGTAACCACCCAGTTAAAAACGAAAAAACAGGTTTTGTAGAGATAACTGCACAAAACCACAACTATAATGTTCCAGACAACATTACAGAGATAGCAGAAGTAACTCATACAAACCTTTTTGATAACACTATTGAAGGGTTAAAGTACAACGATAGCCCTATATTTTCTGTTCAACACCACCCAGAATCTTCACCGGGACCAAAAGAGAGTCGCTACATCTTCTCTGAATTTTTAAATCTTATAAAAAGATAGTAGGTACTTTCCCTACTATTTAGCCATCTTAAACAAAATTTCAATAACTTTTAATTAGAATAAACATTATTTAAAAAAAGAGGTTTATTATGTTTGATGATGGTTACGATTGGGATATTTATGAGATTTTTAAAGAACAGCTAGAACAACAACTTCCAAAAATAGAATCAAATATACTTCTTTTAAACAATGAAAAAGAGGTTGGAGATGCTATTGATGACCTTTTTAGAACATTTCATTCATACAAACCAACTTCCGAGTATCTTCAACTAAAACCTATGCATAGATTGGTAATGATGACAGAGACAGTTTTATCTACTCTTAGAAATGAAAAAACTGTTGTTCAAGACTCTGTTATAGAGTGGCTTTTAGATGTTAAAGACCAACTTAATGTATGGTTTATAGAGATGCAAAAAAGTGAAACAGAGCTTTGTGAAGTACCACAGAGGCTTCAAAAGAAGGTTAAAATATCTCAGTCTAATTTATCTATAAAAGAAAAGCTTAAAGAATTAACACTTTTATATATTGATAAAAATCAAAAAAGGATAGAAAAAATTGTTCCTTTTCTTAAAAAAATAGTTAAAGATGTTAAATATAGTTCAGATGAAGATGAGATAAAAAGTTTAATTAACCATAGTAACTATGATATTGCTATGTTAAATTATGGTGAATTAAACTATACATTTATAGAGTTGATTCGTAAAAAAGATATAAATAAACCTGTTGTAGCTATATTTGATAATATAGATTTAAAAACAAAAAAAAGGTTGATTACAAATAGTATAAACCATACATTGATAAACCCTTTAAATGCAAAAGATATACAAAAAGAGTTGAAATTTTTGACACAAACACACTTTAACTCATCAACTATTATTATAGATAATAAAAAAATATCTGAATTTATTACAACATTAAAACCACTACCAAATACTATTTTTCAGATTATGCAGATATGTGATGATGAAGAAGTACCATTAAAAGAACTTATAAAAGTTGTAAAATCTGATCCAATAATAGCTGCTTCAATTTTAAAAGAAGCATCTTCCCCACTTTATGGAACTTGCGAGTTAAAGACTGTTGATCAAGCCATAGCAAGACTTGGCAAAAGGTCTGTAAAAGCTCTTGCTAT
Organism: uncultured Sulfurimonas sp.; assembly: GCA_964400715.1. GTDB lineage: Bacteria > Campylobacterota > Campylobacteria > Campylobacterales > Sulfurimonadaceae > Sulfurimonas. Next base: position 742 of record CAYNVR010000016.1, on the reverse strand, counting down.
GAAAAATATTTATAAAAATATGGGTAATATAAATTTAAGTCCATATCAAATAGATGAAGATACATTTTCAAGAGTTAGTACGACAAGATTGGCTCTTATGCTTAAATGGTATTCAAAAGTTTCAATAGCAGATTTATCTATTTTATCTTCAACCGCACTTTTAGGTAACATAGGGCAACTTTTAATCGCCAAAGAGATTTTAAGGCTTGAAGAGGTGCCATATTTTTATGAATTGTGTACAGCTTTTAGTATTCAATATGCAGAGGAAAAACTTTTGCATACCACAACAACTATTGTAAGTTCACAAATTTTAAACTATTGGAAACTATCACAAGATATTGTAAATGTTATAGCATATAGTGATAATCCAGAAGATGCACCAAAAGAGTTAAAAAAAATTGTTATAGCTAACAATATAGTATATAAATTGGTAGATTTAAATGGAGTAATTGCTAAAACAATACCAGATGATATCTTAGTATTAATGGCTGAAAATGGTTTTGATACATCGCCACTTTTAAAAGCTCTTGAACATATAAATTCCAAAATTTAACATCAATGACAATAAAAGTAAACAAAAAGATAATAATTGTTTGTTTTTTACTAAAATTAAGATTAAATAAACCTCTGTATTGTTAATATACTGTCGTTAATTAGTATAATTAATTTATCTGAGATTAATTATATAAATTGCTTTGAATCTTTAAGGAGGCTATATATGGAGAATCGTCCATTAGAGTAC
>CAYNVR010000015.1:0-16278 GCA_964400715.1 uncultured Sulfurimonas sp. | reverse complement strand
CTACAAAGAGGAAAAAGAGAGGGAAAAAGCAGCAAAAGCAGAGGGTAAAGAGTTTACATCTACTTATGTTGAAAAAGAGGAAGAGGAAGCGGAGATAATCATAGGAAAACAAAGAAACGGTCCAACAGGGCATGTAAAACTTATCTTCCAAAAGAAACTTACTAAGTTTGTAGATATAGACAAACATACACCAAACTTTGAGATAAGTATTGAGAATGTAGATACATCTTCTGCCAAGATAGAGGGTGTTTCCATATAAAAATGCTCAAAACCTCTCTCTTTAAAACAAAAAAGGAGTTTCTCTTTTTTGTTTTTACATGTAGCTTTGTTTTTGGTTTAAATCTTTTTAGTGAGTATAAAAACTACAAACAACTACTAACCGCAAAAACTCTCTATGCCACAGTTCAAAAAGCTTACATAAAAACCAAAAACAAAAAAACATACAAAGTTTTAAAACTACAAACAGATAAAAACTTCACATTCTACACCGTAGCAAACAAAAACCTAAAAGTTGGTTTTGATGATAAAGTAAGACTAAAAATCTGGACAAAAAAACTCACCTTTTATGAGTATCTAAGTGGTGGATTTTTGTTTTCAAAAACTCTACATGTAGAGAAAAAACAAACAAACAGACAAAAACTAAACCAACTCATAGCCTCCCAACACAAAGACAAAAACACAACTCTCATCTACCAAGCCCTTTTTAGTGCGACACCACTCACAAAAGAGTTACAAACAACTTTCTCAAACCTTGGTATCTCTCACCTACTTGCCATAAGTGGGTTTCACTTAGGTGTGTTGGCAACTGTTTTGTTTTTTGCATTTAAACCGTTTTACAACTTTTTTCATAAAAAATTTTTCCCTTTTAGAAGCTACAAGATAGACAGCTTTTTATTTGTAAGTGTTGTTTTGTTTTTTTACCTCTCTTTTTTAAACTATCCACCATCTGTTTTGAGAGCTTATGCTATGTTGGTTGTTGGATTTTTTCTCTACCAAAGGTGGGTAAAAGTTATAACTATGCAAACACTTTTTGTAACTGTTTTTATACTTTTGGCTTTTTTCCCTCGACTGTTTTTTAGCATAGGGTTTTGGCTCTCTGTTGGTGGAGTGTTTTTTATATTTTTATTTTTAAACTATTTTAAACATCTAAAACAAACAATTCAGTTTTTCTTGCTACCCATATATGTTTATATATCTATGCTACCATTTTCACTCTATCTTTTCCACAACTTTTCAGATTTTCACATATTTTCCATTTTAGAGAGTATGGTTTTTACACTTTTTTACCCATTATCTATCGTTTTACATCTGCTAAATTTGGGGTATGTTTTCGATGAAGCTTTACAAAAACTCATAACACTTGGACAAAACCATACCTACATACCATTTCAAAAAGAGTTTATATACAGTTACATTTTACTCTGCTTTGGTGCTGTTTTTAACAAAAAGTTTTTTTGGTTAAGCCTACTCTTTGGATGTTTGGTTTTGTGTTATAGTTTGGTCCAAAATGTAACACAGTTTTAAACCATATATGAAGATAAGCCACGAAAGGTATATCCACAAAAACAAAAACATCAAAATAGCAAAAGAACCATACATAGTTGTGTAAGATTTATTTAAAAAAACATAGTAGATAAACCCATTTTTAGAAAGATTAAAAACAATCGAAACTATAAATGAACTAACAAGTGAAGCTTTTGGGTTTATCTTTATGTTTGCACTTATTTGAAAAAGTAGAAAAAACAATGCCCAGATGATGAGATATGGAACAAATGGAAGTATGTTTAACCCAGAAGTCAAAGAGTTTGAAGCCATAAGAGATGCTATATAACCAGTAATGTAAAACGATATACCCAAAGCTATGGGAGTTAAAGTAAGCATAGTCCAGTATGTTGTTATACTCTCCCAAAGTGTTCTTGATTTTGCATGGAAAATATGGTTGGCAATATACTCAAAGTTTTTAAAAAACAACAAAGATGAAACAAGTATGGCACTAAACCCCATAACCCCCATCTTTGAAGAGTTTTCCAAAAAACCGTTTATCTGCTTCATAACCACCTCAGAGTTTACAGGCATAAGGTTTGAAAATATAAAATCTTGTATCTTTATGTAGTAATCAGCAAACGACGGCAAAGATGTCAAAAGTGTCATCATTATAAGCAAAAGTGGTATGATTGTAAAAATAGTATAAAAACTAAGACTCGCCGCAAAAAGTGTAAGCTCTTTGTCTATAAAAGAGTCTTTAAACACTTTTAGGTATGTTAAAAATCTATCCATAACCAACATTCTAACCAAAAATCAAAAATAGAACAACTTGTCATTTTATAAAAGTTGTGATAGACTATCTCTTATGAAAGAACCGAGTTTTGAGTGGGATGAAAACAAAAACAAACTAAACCAAGAAAAACATAAAGTATCTTTTGAAAAAGCACAATATGCCTTTTTAGATGGTAATAGAATTATCGCTGAGGATTTAGAACATTCTCAAAATGAAAAAAGATATTTTTGTTTTGGAAAAGTTGATGATGAAATCATCACTGTAAGATTTGTTTATAGAAACAATAAGATAAGAATCTTTGGTGCTGGATATTGGAGAAAAGGGAGAAAGATTTATGAAACAAACAATTAAATACACAGATGAACCGTTTGGAGATATAAAAATTGTAGATGATTTTTTACCACTACCTCAGGATTTGTCTCTAAAAGATGAAAATGTAAAAGTCACTCTCTCTTTAACAAAAGAGAGTGTAGAGTTTTTTAAAAAAGAAGCTAAAAAGTACCACACAGGGTATCAAAAAATGATAAAAAACCTTTTAGATGCCTATGTAAACAACAATCAACCTATCAACCAAAAAGGTTGATAAGTTTTTAACTTACTCCAACCCCATCTTAGCAGGGTTTAAGATGTTGTTTGGGTCAAATGCTTTTTTTATAGATTTAAAAAGTGCCATCTCTTCGTCGCTAAAAGCCATACCCATATATGGGGCTTTTGCCAAACCTATGCCGTGCTCTCCACTTAGTGTTCCACCCAAATCAACAGTTGCTTGGAACACCTCTTCTATCGCTTTGTAAGCGATTTTTACTTGCTCTTCATCACTTCCATCTACCATAACATTTGTGTGAACATTTCCATCTCCGGTATGCCCAAAACAAGGTATGTTTATGTTGTATTTGTCTGCTATGGCATAAAACTTTTCTAAAAGTTGTGGTAGCATAGCTCTTGGAACTGTTACATCTTCATTTAGTTTTTTACTTCCATAAACACTAAGTGCAGGGGAAGCATTTCTTCTTGCGAACCAAATATCTGATGCCTCTTTTTCATCTTTTGCTATCTTAAACTCACTACACCCATTTTCAAAAAATACTTTCTCTATCTGAGCCAACTGAAAGTTTAAGTCATCTTCTAAGTTTCCATCAACATCTGTAACAAGCAAAGCACCAGCATCAACAGGTAAACCTTTGTTAAAAGTTTTCTCAACTGCTCGTATAGTCAAGTTGTCCAAAAACTCCATAGCAACAGGTGTGATACCACTTGCCATAGTTTTGTAAACCGCTTCCATAGCATCGCTAACAGTTGGGAAAATCCCCATAGCTGTTTTTGTAAGTTTTGGTTTTGGTATGAGTCTTAGAGTTATCTCACTCAAAACTGCCAAAGTTCCCTCACTTGCTATGAGTATCCCACTTATGTTATACCCTGCTACATCTTTTATGGTTTTTTTACCAGCTTTTATGATGTCCCCATTTGGTAAAACCGCACGAGTTGCCATCACATAATCTTTTGTAAGCCCATACTTTGCAGCTCTCATACCACCAGCATTTTCACTCACATTTCCACCGATTGTTGAGTAGTCTTGACTTGCTGGGTCTGGCGGGTAAAAAAGTCCCACTTCCTCCACAGCTTTTTGTAACTCTTTGTTTACAACCCCTGGTTGAACTACGGCTACCATATTTTTCAAATCTATCTCTAAGATTTTGTTCATATGTTTCTCAAAAGCCAAAACTATCCCACCACTACTTGGTAAAGCTCCACCAGTAAAACCACTTCCAGCACCACGAGGGACTATCACTATCTTATGCTCATTACAATACTTTAAAACCTTGCTTATATCTTCTTCATCTCTTGGAAATATAACTGCATCTGGTTCAAAATGCTCCCTTGTAGCATCATAAGAGTATGCTATGAGGTGAGCTTTGTCGCTATAAATGTTCTCTTTACCAACTATACTTTCAAAATAATCTAAATGTTTTTTATCCATACTATTCTCCTAACAGTTTTTTATAGTAACTATAACTTTCTAACTTATCTGTTCCCTCACCAAAGTTCCACCAGTGAGAGTCAATCTCTCCAACTCTTGTATAAAAAGGAAGGTCTGCTTTTTCAGGGTTTTTAAATGGAGTATCTACAACACTTAAAACCTTAAAGCTTTGTGCATCGACCATATAAAGTTTGTCATCTAAAAAGAAAAATATAACACCAACAGACATTGTGTTACTAAACTCTTTAAAGTCACTTTTTAGTGGTGTTGGGTGAGCATTAAATGACAACATAGTTGCAAAAATATCTGGGTGTATCCATTTTAGGTTTAACTGTTTTGTGATGTTGTAGTACAGCTCTTCGCTAGGGGCAATTAGTAAAGCTCTTTGGTAACCATAACCTAAAACAACTTCATCGCCAACAGCTACATCCCAAACAGCTTTTGGCATAGCATCGTTTTTAAGTACATTAAACCCACTAACTTTTAATGTAGCGACACCATCTTTAAAACTTGTAACAACCACACTTTTTATGATGGTGCTATCTTTTTCATCAATTTTGTGGACAACATACCCACTCATACCAGATTTTGCTTTTTCCACATTTATAGTGATACTGTCTCCATCTACACTTATAACTTTTTGTGCAAACAAACTAAAAACCAACGACATAAATACAACAATATATCTCATATACAACTCTTTTTTTTCAAATTATACCTAAGCAAACCTCAGACTAAGCCAAATTTTGATAAAGTTCGCAAATTATTTATACTAGGTTTAGATTTATGAAACAGATGTTACTTTTTTTACTATTTTTTACACCACTTTTTAGTGCAACAGTTCAAACATTTAACTGGCCAAATGGTGAAACATACCTGACATTTTTAACAAAACACAACCTTCCCACAAAACCACTTTTTTACAACTTGGACAAAGATGACCAAAAACAAGCAGAAGAGATTTTAACAGGTGTTCACTACCACCTTTTGGTAGATGAAAAAACAAATGCCATAGAACAGGTACTTATCCCACTAAATGATGAGCTTCAAATCCACATATATAAAAGTGGTGACTATAAGTTCGAGATTATCCCAATCATAAGTGAAACAAAAACAGAAGCTTTTACCATTGAGATACAAAATTCACCATACTACGACATATACAAAACAACAAACTCATACAAAATAGCAAAAATTTTTATATCTGCTTTTAAAAAATCGCTAAACTTTAAAACAGACATAAGAAAAGGTGATACTCTTGTGATGATTTATGACCAAAAGTACCGCCTAGGGCAACCGTTTTCTATGCCAAAACTAAAAACAGCTATGATAGAGATGAGAAAGAAAAAACACTTCATCTACCTAAACAAAGATGACAGATACTACGATGAAAAAGGTACACAAGTAGAGGAGTTTTTACTAGCTACTCCTGTTCACGGGTATAGAATCTCATCTTATTTTACAAAAAGAAGATGGCACCCCATACTACACAAATGGAAAGCCCACTTGGGGATAGATTATGCTGCAAGGAGAGGAACTCCTATACATGCCGCAGCAAGTGGTGTCGTTATATCTAAAAGATACTCTAACAGCTATGGAAACATAACTATCATAAAGCACAGAGATGGTTACTCAACAAGATATGCTCACCAAAAAGCTTTTAAAAAAGGTCTTTATGTTGGTAAAAGAGTTAAAAGAGGTCAAGTTATAGGCTATGTAGGCTCAACTGGTCGCTCAACTGGTCCACACCTACACTTTGAACTAAGAAAAAACGGACGAGCTATAAACCCACTAAGAGTGGTTCAAGTTGCTACAAAAAAACTTAGAGGCAAAAAAAGAAAAGAGTTCTTAAAGCTTAAAAAAGAGTACGATAAAGCTATATTTTTAGAACTTGAAAAAAGAGCTCAGTACCAAAAATGTAACAAATATGAGTTAGTTTGTTATGCAATCTAAAAGGACAGATATGGCAAAAATAGTATCAATAGAAAAACTGGAAAATCCAAAGTTTATAAAACCTATTCGTATAAACTATACACATAAAAATAGACAAAAAAGTTGGGAAGCAGTGCTTAGTCACGATAGTGTTGCCATACTCATTTGGCATAAAGAAAAGGAGAGTTTCATACTTGTAAAACAGTTAAGAGTAACTGTGCTAAACAAAAACCCAGACAATGGCTACATGTACGAGCTTTGTGCTGGTATAGTAGATAAAAACTGCTCTAACATTCAGATAGCAAAAGAGGAGATTTTAGAGGAGTGTGGTTACGATGTACCGCTAGATGAGATTAGAAAAATAAGCTCTTTTCATACAAGTGTTGGTATCTCTGGAACTTACCAAACACTTTACTATGCTGAGGTTGATGAGAGTATGAAAGTTAGTGAAGGTGGAGGGATAGATGATGAAGATATAGAGGTTATCTACCTTCCACTAAAAGATACAAAAAAATTTATGTTTGATGAGAGTTACCAAAAAACTACTGGTGTTTCCCTTGCTTTTTATTGGTTTTTTGCAAATCAAGCTCCACAACTCTCCCTACAACAATGAGGGCTGGGGTAGGGAGCTTTTTGGCTTTTTCATAGATAGTTTGTAAAGTACCTTTTACAACTTTTTGCTCTTTTGTTGTACCTTTTGATATAACAGCACATGGGTAGTCTTTGTTTTTACCTATTTTGATGAGGTTATGAACTATGTTTTGTAAGTTGTGTAGTCCCATGAGAAAAACTAATGTTTCATCTGTTTTAAAACTCTCCCACTCTATTTGAGATATATCTTTTTTTGCTTCGTGACCAGTTACTACTCTAAAACCAACACTTACCCCTCTGTGAGTTACAGGTATGTTGGCAGATGCTGGAACACTTATGGCACTTGTAACACCAGATATAACTTCACACTCAACACCTCTTTGTTGTAAGTATAAAAACTCTTCAAACCCTCTACCAAAAACAAAAGGGTCGCCACCTTTGAGCCTTACAACATTTTTGTATTTTTGTGAACTTAGATATATGAGTTCATTTATGTCATCTTGTGCCATTTTGTGGTTTGCTCTTGCTTTGCCTACATAAACAAACTCACACCCATCTTTTGCTTCTTTTAAAATATCTTCATTTGCAAGTCTGTCGTAGATGATGATATCTGCTTGTTGAATCACTCTATAAGCTTTTAGAGTTAAAAGCTCCACATCTCCTGGACCAGCCCCTGTTAAATAAACCACTTACTTACCCCAACTTTTTATATATTTTTTTACTTTATCTTTGCACATAGACATCCTTAGTTCACCTTTTGGTAAAAGTTCTCTAAAAGTTTTCATCTCTTTTAAAAATATGGCAACATCTTTTGGTATTTTTGTTTTTATGTAGTTTTTAAACTCTTTTGCAAAAGATGGTGAAGTACCGTTTGTAGAGATACTTACAACTAAGCTACCCTCTTTTATGTAGGCAGGAAATATAAAGTCGCTAAACTCTTTGCTATCTACACAGTTACAAAGTATGTTAAATTTTTTTGCTTCAACATATATATTTTTTTGTAAATCTAGATTGTTCGTAGCTACAACAACAAGCTCAAACTTTTCTATATCTTTTTCTCTATACAATCTTTTTTGGTGTTTTATACCATACTTTTGTAACAAATCTACCACATCATCACAAAACTTTTCAGATATAATCTCAACACTAAAACCAAACTCTAAAAGGTAAGCCAACTTCCTAAAAGCAACTTTTCCACCACCAACAACAAGAACTTTTTTGTCTTTTGGATTTAACATTAATGGTAAAAACACCATATTTTCTACCTTTATTTAAACATTTAGTTGTTTTTCTTTAAAAATTATATAGTATAAATTTTAAATTAAAGTTTTATATGTTACTATTGTAGCGAGATTGGAAATGAGTATCTCCATTAAGTTTACTAGATTTAGGTTTAGTGGAGATACTCCATTTCAAATATATGATTAAGGATGAAGAATGAAAAAAATTTTAGTTTCTTTGGCGGCAGCGTCAATCGTAGCAACTGCTGGTATGGCAGATGTTGATTTTAAAACAAGTGGTCAAGCAGTAGTTTACTACAACACTGTTGGAGATAATGCAAAAGGTACAGATAAAGATGCTAATCTTTTTGACAACACTCAAAGTAGTAAAACTTCTGCTAATGTTGGTATTCAGTTAAACTTTGATGCTGACCTTAAAAATGATTTTACATTTGGTGCACAAGTAAATTACCTTACTGCTCTTGGTTTAGAGAAAAACCTTGTAAACAACACTATGCAAGATACAAATAGTAAACTTGATAGTGAAGGTATAGATGATGATATTTACCTAAGCAAAATCTTTTTAGCTAAAAAAGTTGGTAACACAACTGTAAAACTTGGTCGTCAAGAACTTCCAAAAGCTCTTTCTCCACTAGCATTTAGTGAAGGTTGGAATGTTTTCAAAAACACTTTTGATGCTGCATTAGTTGTAAATACAGATATTAAAGATACTACAATTGTTGGTGCTTTTGTTGATAAAACAAATAGTAATGGTTTTGGTAATGATATGGCTTCTTTTGACAACTTAGCTAATGGTGCTGTAAATGAAGCTGTATATATGCTAACTGTTCAAAACAAAACTTTACCAATGGCTACTGTAACAGCTACTTATTATGCACTTGGTAATGTTGGTACTGCAACAGATTCTGCTGGTAATCCTTCAAATGAGGGTGTAAACGCTTACTGGGGAGATGTAGCAGTAGCTGACAAATCTTTACCAATGGGTCTTAAAGTTGGTGTTCAAGCTGGTTCAATAGTTCCAGAAGCAGATGCAGCTAATGCTACAAATGCTCTTGGTTTTAAAGCTTGTGTTACACCTATTAAAGATTTAACTGTTGGTGTTGCTTACTCAACTGTTGATAATGGTACTCTTAATGTTACAAACTTAGGTGGTGTAAAATCTCCACTATATACTCAAATGATAGCTAATCAAACTAAAATTAGCTTACATGCAGATACTTACCTTGCAAAAGCAACTTATAGCTTAGGTGATATGGGTAACATCTCTGCTGCATTTAGTACAACTGATGATACACAAGTTAAAGATAACGACTCTCAAGAGTTTGATTTAGCATATACTACAAAAGTAGCTGGTATGGATATTTTAGCTGCTTATGTAAATGTTCAAACAGACGACAAAGCTACAAACGGTGTAGATAACACTGATGTTGTTCGTGTTGTAGCTCGTTACAACTTCTAAGAACTTGTTTCTTACTTTTTAAAGGTTAAGGCTTTTTGCCTTGCCTTTTACTTTTCCCCTTTTACTTTTTTAAAGTATAGACAATTACAAGGAAACAAAATGAAGATTTTAAAATACTCATTGGTTGCTTTTGTAATGTTTTTTCTTACAGCATGTGGAACAAAACTCCCTTTTGCACCTCAAAAACCTTTAAAAGATGCTTCTTTGGTTTATGTTTACATATCAAACCAAATAAATGTAGATGAAGATGGTGCTTCACAGTCTCAGTACATCATAAGAATAAACAACAAAAGAACAAAACAGCGTATAGTTAGTGGTGAATATATGCCATACAACTTAAAAGCAGGAACCATAACCCTCTCTGCAACAAAAAATGCACTTTTAGAACATAGTTTAAAACTAAATTTGGAAGTTGGAAAAACATACTATGTAAAAATTGTTCCATCTTCAAATGGTGATTTTGAGATTGTACATGTAGATAATAGTGTAGGTTTAAAAGAGATAGCAAAAACAGGTTTGGCAGATACTTATATGGTTGAAGAAGATGAGATTATAACTCAACTCATAGAACCAAAAAAGAAAGAAAAAACAGTGACATCAACTTCAAAAGTAGATGAACTAAGAAAAGCCTATCAACTAAAACAAGATGGTATCATCTCAGAAGATGAGTATAAAACTCTAAAAAGAGAGATACTAACAAAATAGTTTTAAGAGGTTTTACCTCTTAAAGCATATGCCCCATTTTATTTTTTTTAATATCTAAGTAATCTTTATTGAATTTGTTTGCTTCCATTATGATAGGAACTCTTTTTGTAATCTCAATGTTTGAGATAGAGTTTATTTTGTCTGGATTGTTTGTTAAGAGTTGGATTTTTTTAACTCCAAAATGGTTTAGTATGAAAGTTACTATCTCATAAGTTCTTTCATCTGCTTTGAAACCTAGCTGATGGTTTGCTTCTATGGTATTTGCCCCTTTGTCTTGCAGTGCATAAGCATTTATTTTGTTTAAAAGCCCTATGTTTCGACCCTCTTGACGAAGGTATATAACCATACCGTTTGTTTCTTCTGCCATTTTTAGACCATACTCCAACTGCTCTCTACAATCACACTTTAAACTACCAAGTGCATCACCAGTTAAGCACTCTGAGTGGACTCTTACTATGGGTTCATCTGAGAGAGGTTCTTTGTAGATGGCGAGGTGTTCTTTACACCCCTCTTTAAATGCTACTACTTTAAAATCTCCAAATCTTGACGGTAAGTTTGCTATGTTTGAAATCTCTATCATTTGTTTAATCTTTAAAATGTTAAAATATTGTCAAGATTATAGCAAAAAAGGTTTAATTTATGTTTCAAAGATTTCGTCGTAACCGTTTAAACAAACATCTTCGCTCACTTGTTAGAGAAACACATGTAAGTGTAGATGATTTTATCTACCCACTTTTTGTAAGGAGTGGAGAGGGGATAAAAACAGAAGTTTCATCTATGCCAGGTGTTTTTCAAATGAGTATAGATGTTGCTATAAAAGAGTGTGAGGAGTTGAAGTCTTTGGGTATTTACTCCATCATACTTTTTGGTATCCCAGATGTAAAAGACTCCATAGGGAGTGATGCTCTTTGTGAACACGGTATCATAGCCTCAGCTGTAAAAGAGATAAAAAAAGCACATCCAGATATGTTTGTGGTAACAGATTTGTGTTTTTGTGAGTACACAGACCATGGGCATTGTGGGATAATAGATGAGGTAAATGAAACTGTAAACAATGATGCCACACTTGAAATCTCTGCACAACAAGCAGTTATACATGCAAAAGCGGGAGCAGATATGATAGCACCATCTGGTATGATGGATGGGATTATTCAAACATTAAGAGAAGCACTTGATGGTGCAGGGTATGAAAACCTGCCTATAATGAGCTACTCAACTAAATTTGCTAGTGGTTATTATGGACCGTTTCGTGATGTAGCAGAGTCAACTCCTAGTTTTGGGGACAGAGCATCTTACCAGATGGACCCAGCAAACCGTAGAGAGGCCATAGCAGAGTCTATTAGCGATGAAAAGCAAGGAGCAGATATACTGATGGTAAAACCAGCACTTGCTTATCTTGACATAGTAAGGGAGATAAAAGACAGTACATCTTTACCTATGGCAGTTTACAATGTAAGTGGCGAGTATGCGATGTTAAAGTTTGCTGGTATGAACAATCTCATAGATTATGATAGAGTTGTGATGGAAACTATGGTAGCATTTAAAAGAGCTGGGGCGGATATTATCATCTCTTACCATGCAAAAGAGGTTGCAAAGATGTTAAGAAATGCTATAATACACAAATAAATATATTTTAGGAAAAAAAGTTGAGACATTTTTTAACACTTAAAGATTTTACAAAAGATGAGATTTTGGAGATAGTTGAGCTTGGACTTGCTATAAAAAAAGATTTAAAATCTGGTATCTACAATGGGGAACTTAAAAACAAAACTCTTGCTATGATTTTTGAAAAGAGTTCAACAAGAACAAGGGTTAGTTTTGAGACTGGTATGTTTCAACTTGGTGGTCATGCACTGTTTTTGAGTAGTAGAGATATACATCTAGGTAGAGGTGAACCCGTAAAAGATACTTCAAGAGTTATATCTTCTATGTGTGATATGGTTATGATAAGAACTTTTGAACATTCAAAACTTGAAGAGTTTGCATCTTACTCAAAAGTACCTGTCATAAATGGTCTTACAGATAGTTTTCACCCTGTTCAGCTTTTAGCGGACTATATGACTATTTTGGAGTATGGTTTAGAAAAAGATTTGGTTGTGGCTTATGTTGGTGATGGGAACAATATGACTCACTCTTGGCTTATGCTTTGTGCAAAGCTTGGGTTTGAGCTTCGCATAGCTACACCAAAAGGTTATGAAGTAGATGCAGAGATACTTGCAGATGCTCTAAACATAGCAAAAGAGAGTGGGGCGGTTATAAAAGTAACAAATGACCCAAAAGAGGCTGTAAAAGGTGCTACCATAGTTACAACAGATACTTGGACATCTATGGGGCAAGAGGATGAAAAAGAGCAAAGAATTAAAACTTTTAAAGGTTTTATGGTAGATGATGAGATGATGAGTTTAGCAGATGAAAAAGCTAAGTTTTTACACTGTTTACCAGCTTACAGAGGCTTGGAAGTGAGTGAAGATGTTTTTGAAAAGCACTCTGAAATAGTGTTTGATGAAGCTCAAAACAGACTACATGCACAAAAAGGTTTGATGGTTTGGTTAGATAAACAAAGATAGATTTTATCTTTGTTTAGTAGTTTAGTCCAACTGCTTTTTGGATTTGTTCCATCATAGGTTGTGCGATAGCTTTTGCTTTTTTTGCACCATCTTCCAAAATAGACTTTACTTCATCTTTGTTGTTCATATAGTACTCTCTTTTTTCTCTATATGGTCTGAAATACTCCCAGATAACATCGTGAAGATAGAGTTTAAAGTGTCCATGACCCTCTCCACCTTTTTTGTATCTTTCTTGAAGCTCTTTACATTCATCTTCATTTAAAAACAGTTTTGCCATATTGTAAACATTACAATCTTCATACTCTTTTGGTTCTTCAAGTGGAACATTTTGAGTTACTATCTTTTTGATGGTTTTTAGCTGTTTTTTCTCTTCACCAAATATATTTACAGTGTTTTTGTAAGATTTTGACATCTTTTGCCCATCTGTTCCAGGAACTGTTGCTACATTTTCTTCTACTTTAAACTCTGGTAGTTTTAGTATGTCGCCATACTCGTTGTTAAACTTGATGGCTATGTCACGAGCTATCTCTACATGTTGGATTTGGTCTTTTCCAACTGGTATGATATCTGGTGAAAAAAGTAGTATATCTGCTGCCATTAAAACAGGGTAAGAAAATAGCGAGTGGTTTGCTGAGATACCCTTTGCTACTTTGTCTTTGTAGCTGTGAGCTCTCTCTAAAAGCCCCATAGGTGTAAAAGCTGAGAGTATCCAGTAAAGTTCTAAAACCTCTTTTACATCTGATTGTACCCAAAAAGTTGATTTTTGAGGGTCTATCCCAAGAGATAGAAAGTCGATGGCAGTTTGCAGTGTGAGTTCAGAGAGTTTTTCCCCTCCGTTTCCACTACTCATAGCATGGTAGTTTGCTATAAAAGCAAATGTATCACTGTTTTTTTGAGCATCTACCATCTGCTTTATAGAACCAAAATAGTTTCCTATGTGTAAATCACCCGATGGTTGAATCCCTGTTAATACTCTCATATTTTTCCCTAAGTTTTTTGTGTTATTATAGCAAAAATGAAAGGAAAAAATACTTATGTATGAATGGACTCTTTGGTTTCATGTAATATCTTTTATATCTTGGTTCGCTGTTTTGTTTTACTTGCCTAGACTCTATGTTTACCATGTAGAACACAAAGACAATGCTGGTTTTGTTGAGGTTGTAAAAATTCAGGAGATGAAACTTTTTAAGTATATTGGTGTTCCTGCTATGTGGGCTACTATTTTGAGTGGTTCGGTTTTAATCTACATCATAGGTTTTAGTGGTGGTTGGCTACATGCAAAACTGTTTTTTCTAGCTATTTTGATAGGTTATTTTCACTCATTGGGAGTTTTAAGAATAAAACTTTTAGAAGACAGATGTACAAAAAGTGGAAAGTTTTTTAGAATGTACAACGAAGTACCAACTATTTTGATGTTGCTTATAGTTGCTATGGTAGTTATGAAACCGTTTTAGGTTTCATAACATTACCTCTCACCCTTTTTCTTTGCTTTAAATAACAAAGGTACCCCTGTAAAGTTAAAAGCCTCTCTTAGTTTGTTTGTTAGGTATCTTCTGTAAGTAAAATGTAAACCTTTTGGTTTGTTCATAATTATAGCTATCTTTGGTGGTCTTGTTTCGTACTGTGTTGCATAGTAGATTCTTATAACTTGTCCGTGCATAGATGGTAGTTGGTGTCTTCTTAATGCTCTTTTTAAAACATCATTTAGTTGTGATGTTGGGATTCTTTGGGAGTAGTTTTCGTTTATCTCTAAAATCATATCGTGAAGTCTATCTACCCTTTGGTGAGTTTTGGCAGATAGTGTGATGATAGGAGCATAAGCAAGAAACTTAAATCTGTCACGAACCTCTTGTATGATTTTGTCATACTCATCTTTTTGAGCTATATCCCATTTGTTTAGAACAATTATACAAGCAAGGCGATTTTTATCTACAAGCCCTGCTATCTTTTCGTCCAAATCTAAAAATGGCTGACTTGCATCTAAAACAACAAGAGCCATATTTGCATTTTCTAGCATCTCTTTTGTTCTCATAAGAGCATATTTTTCTATCCCCACTATCTTACCACGGCGACGAAGTCCAGCAGTATCTACAAATGTAAGTTGTTTGTCTTTGTATGTTATGCTCTCATCTATTGGGTCTATGGTTGTTCCAGCAACACTACTTACTACACTTCTTTCTTCACCTAAGAGAGCATTTAAAAGTGAGCTTTTACCAACATTTGTTCTACCTATGATGGCGATTTTTATGTGGTTTATGTCGTTTTCATCAAACTCTTTTATGAGGTCATTTTCTGCATAGATAGAGTTGTCTTCAACCTCCTCTTCATCTGTGTAGAAAAAGCCATCGTCCTCATCTTCTTCTTCATATTGTGCAAAGAAGTCTTCATCACTTATCTCTGGTTCAAAAACTTGAACATAGTCCTCTTCATCTTCTTGTGTTTCTGCTATCTTATCACTGTCTGGGATTTGTTGATATATCCAGTCAAGTAAAGCAACAGTTCCACGGTTGTGAGCTACTGAGATACCAAAAATAGCATCTGTTCCAAACTCGTAGTAGTCCCAAAGTTTTTCAAGCATTTTGTCGTTGTCTATCTTGTTTACAACAAGAGCAACCTCTTTGCCTAATGTTTGAAGCTCATAAAAAAGTTTTTTGTCCTCATCTTCTGGGATACCTTTACCATCTACCATATACAAGATGATATCTGCCTCATAGGCAGTTTTTAAAGACATCTCTTTTATCTTGTCAAAAAGTTCACAACCTTTGTCAAGTCCACCTGTATCTAAAAGTTGTGCTTGTTTGTCATTTATGACAACTGTTCTTCTTTTTATATCTCTTGTTGTTCCTGCCAAATCAGATGTGATGGCATCTCTTTTTTTTACAAGTCTGTTAAAAAGTGAACTCTTACCAACATTTGGACGACCGATGATTGCAATTTTTTTCATAAAAAAAGCCTTGTGATAAATATATATGAAATTATAGTATGATAGACTTAAAATAGGGAGACAAGGGGACAAACCCCTTGACTATGCTTCAATGAAGCATAGGTGCGAAGATGCACATAAGCAGTATAACTGTAAGTAGCTTATTCATAAAATCTCCCTCTATGTGTGTTTTAGGAGGGCAAAAAAAAAGGCTGAGGCTCATGACTTCCCCAACCTTTGCCACTCCATAAAACACAGAGATTTACTTACAGTTTGTGTAATTATAACATAAAAATAGTATAATAACACTATGAAATACTACTCTTATGATGAATTTAGACAAGATACAAAACAACTTGTAGAGAGTGTAAAACCTCTACATGTAGATATGGTTTTAGGGATTGCCCGTGGTGGGCTTACTTTGGCTCATTGTGTGAGTGAGGGGTTGGGGCTAAGAGATGTTCAAACCCTACGAACAGAGCTTTATGATGACCAAACAAAAAGAGAAAGCATAACAATACACTCTACATGTAGCTTTGAAAATGTGAAAAAAGTTTTGGTTGTAGATGACATAGCAGATAGTGGTGAGACACTAAAAGCTGTT